>NZ_JBEZEV010000113.1:0-19426 GCF_040649055.1 Micromonospora sp. NPDC049060 | reverse complement strand
GCGGGGTGCGGTGGCCGACCTCGGGCCCGCCCGCGCAGGGATCAAGCCTGACCGCCCGGAGCGGGCGGGGCTCCCCCGGAAACCCCACCCACGGACCCCCCGAATCCCACCGACCCACGAGCAACCAAAAACGGGACGACGCAAGATCGATGCGACTGACACCATTGGGCGCGTGCTGCTCACCCTGACCACCACGCACCGCCCGGCCACCGACCTCGGACACCTGCTGATCAAGCACCCCGACCGCGCGCACGCCTTCGACGTGCCGGTCGGCACCGCGCACGTGTTCTACCCGGAGGCGGACGAGCAGCGTTGCACCGCCGCCCTGCTGCTCGACGTCGACCCGCTTCGGCTGGCCGGCGCGCGGGGCCGCGGCCGGCAGCAGGCGCCGACCCCGGACAGCTTCACCCTCGGGCGGTACGTCAACGACCGGCCCTACGCGGCGTCCAGCCTGCTCTCCTCCGCGCTGTCCAAGGTGTACCGCTCGGCCCTGCGCGGCGAGTCCCGCGAGCGCCCCGAGCTGGCCCGCACGCCGATCCCGCTGGAGGTGCGGGTGCCGGTGCTGCGCTGCCGGGGTGGCGCGGACGTGGCGGTCCGGATGTTCGGCCCGCTCGGCTGGGCGGTGACCGCCGCCCCGATCCCGCTCGACGAGCGGCACCCGGAGTGGGGCGACAGCCGGTACGTCGACCTGACGCTGACCGGCACGCTGCGCGTCGCCGACGCGCTCAACCACCTCTACGTCCTGCTGCCGGTGCTGGACGACGCCAAGCACTACTGGGTCGCCCCGGACGAGGTCGACAAGCTGCTGCGGGCGGGCGCGGGCTGGCTGGCCGACCACCCGGAGCGCGACATGATCACCCGCCGCTACCTGGCGCACCGGCGGGCGCTGGCCGGGCTGGCCCTGGCCCGCCTTGCCGAGCGACGCCCGACCGACGAGCCGGCCGCCGACGGGACGACCGAAAACGAGGCGACCGGGGACGGCACGACCACGGACGGGGCGACCGGGGAGGGCGGGCAGGTCTCGGCCCGCCGGGCGTCGCTGGCCGCGCGCCGGCGGGAGGCGGTGCTCGGCGCGTTGGCCGGCGCGGGTGCGAGCCGGGTGCTGGATCTCGGCTGCGGCGGCGGCGCCCTGCTCGCCGCGCTGGTCGGCGACCGCCGGTTCACCGAGATCGTGGGCACCGACGTGTCCACACACGCGCTGACCCTGGCCGCCCGGCGGCTGCGGCTGGACCGGCTGCCCGAGCGGCAGCGGGACCGCATCCGGCTCTGGCAGTCCGCGCTGACCTACCGGGACGACCGGCTGCGCGGGTACGACGCGGCGGTGCTGATGGAGGTGATCGAGCACGTCGATCCGCCCCGGCTGCCGGCGCTGGAGGACGCCGTGCTCGGTCACGCCAACCCGGCGACCGTCGTGGTGACCACGCCGAACGCCGAGTACAACGTCCGCTACGAGGGGCTGCCCGCCGGGCGGTTCCGGCACGCCGACCACCGCTTCGAGTGGACCCGCGCGGAGTTCGCCGCCTGGGTCGACCGGGTGTCCACCACGTACGGCTACACCGCCGCGATCAGCGGGGTCGGCGACGACGATCCCGAGGTCGGCGCCCCCACCCAGCTCGTCGTGCTGACCCGGAAGGAGAACCCGTGACCACCCTCGACATCCCCGAGCTGGCCCTGGTCGCACTCGTCGGCGTCTCCGGCTCCGGCAAGTCCACCTTCGCGCGCCGGCACTTCGCGCCCAGCCAGGTGCTCTCCTCGGACACGTTCCGGGCGATGGTCGCCGACGACGAGAACGACCAGTCCGCCTCCGCCGACGCCTTCGACGCGCTGCACCACGTCGCCGCCACGCGGCTGCGCCGGGGCCGGCTCACGGTAGTCGACGCGACCAACCTCCAGCCGCACGCCCGGGCGGGCCTGGTGCGGGTGGCCCGCGAGCACGACGTGCTGCCGGTGGCCGTCGTGCTGGACGTGCCCGAGGCGCTGGCGTGGGAACGCACCGAGAGCCGCGCCGACCGCACCTTCAACCGGCACGTGCTCGCCCGGATGCAGCGCGACCTGCGCCGCTCGTACAAGCTGTTGGCCCGGGAGGGCTTCCGCAAGGTGCACGTGCTGCGCGGCGTCGAGGAGATCGACGCCGCCGAGATCCGCTACGAGAAGCTGTTCAACGACCGGCGCGAGCTGACCGGGCCGTTCGACATCGTCGGGGACGTGCACGGCTGCCGCGCCGAGCTGGAGACGCTGCTCGTCCGGCTCGGCTGGGAGCTGCGCCGCGACGAGCGGGGCCGGCCGGTGGACGCTACGCACCCGTCGGGGCGTACCGCCGTCTTCGTCGGTGACCTGGTGGACCGCGGCCCGGACTCGCCCGGCGTGCTCCGCCTGGTGATGGGCATGGTCGCCGCCGGGCACGCGATCTGCGTGCCCGGCAACCACGAGCAGAAGCTGCTGCGCCGGCTGCGCGGCCGCGAGGTGCGGCTCACCCACGGGCTGGCCGAGACGATGGAGCAGCTGGCGGCCGAGCCGGACGCCTTCGTGGCCGAGGTGGCGGGCTTCATCGACGGCCTGACCAGCCACTTCGTGCTCGACGGCGGCCGGCTGGTGGTCGCGCACGCCGGGCTGAAGGAGGCATACCAGGGCCGCGCGTCGGGCCGGGTGCGCTCCTTCGCGCTGTACGGCGAGACCACCGGCGAGACCGACGAGTACGGGATGCCGGTGCGCTACCCGTGGGCGCGGGAGTACCGGGGTTCGGCGATGGTGGTCTACGGGCACACCCCGGCCGCCGTGCCGGAGTGGGTGAACAACACCATCTGCGTCGACACCGGCTGCGTCTTCGGCGGCCGGCTCACCGCGCTGCGCTACCCGGAGAAGGAGCTGGTCTCGGTGCCGGCGGAGCGGGAGTGGTACGCCCCGGTCCGCCCGCTGGCCGCCGCGCCGGCCCGGCCCGACCAGGTGCTGGAACTGACCGACGTGACCGGCCGGCGGCACGTCGAGCACCCGTACGGGTCGCTGACCGTGCCGGCGGAGAACGCGGCCGCCGCGCTGGAGGTGATGAGCCGCTTCGCGGTCGACCCGCGCTGGCTGGCCTGGCTGCCGCCGACGATGGCGCCCTGCTCGACGGCGACGGCGGGCGGCTTCCTGGAGCACCCGGCGCAGGCGTTCGCCGACTACCGCGCGGCGGGCGTGGACCGGGTGGTCTGCGAGGAGAAGCACATGGGCTCGCGGGCGGTGGTGCTGGTCTGCCGGGGGCCCGACGGCGGGCCCTTCGGCCCGGGCGGCGGGGTGGTGCACACCCGCACCGGCCGCCCGTTCTTCGGCGCGCCGCTCGACACCGAGCTGCTCGACCGGGTGCGCGCGGCGGTCGGCGGGGCGGGGCTCTGGGACGAGCTGGGCACCGACTGGCTGCTGCTCGACTGCGAGCTGCTGCCCTGGTCGGCGAAGGCGGGCGGCCTGATCCGCGAGCAGTACGCCGGGGTCGGCGCCGCCGGCCGGGCCGCCCTGCCGGCGGCGCTGGCCGCGCTGGAGGCGGCTGCCGGGCGGGGGCTGCCCGTGGCGGAGCTGCGTGACCGGATGGCCCGTCGCCGCGACGAGATCCTGGCCTACTCGGACGCCTACCGGGCTTACGTGGGGCCGACCGACGGGCTGCGCGGGGTGACCCTGGCCCCGTTCGCGGTGCTGGCCGGCGCGAAGGCCAGCTACGCAGACCGGGACCACGGCTGGCACCTCGGGCTGGCCGACCGGCTCTGCGCCGCCGACCCGGAGTTCTTCACGCCGACGCGTCGCCAGGTGGTCGACCTGGCCGATCCGGCCGCCGAGGCGGCGGCCACCGAGTGGTGGCTGGCGCTGACGGCGGCCGGCGGCGAGGGCATGGTGGTGAAGCCGTACGCCGGCCCGGCCGCCCGCACCGAGCGGGGTTCGCTGCTCCAGCCGGGCATCAAGTGCCGGGGCCGGGAGTACCTGCGGATCATCTACGGTCCCGGCTACGACGAGCCGGAGCAGTTGGCCGCGCTGCGCCGCCGGTCGCTGGGGCGCAAGCGGGGGCTGGCGCTGCGCGAGCACGGGCTGGGGCTGGCGGCGCTGGACGCGCTGGTCGCCGGTGCTCCGCTGTGGCGCCGGCACGAGCTGGTCTTCGCGATCCTGGCCTGCGAGTCCGAGCCGGTCGACCCCCGGCTGTGACGCGGCGGCGGCCACGGCCGGCGGGCCAGGTCGACCGGCTGACCGTGCGCGTGACGGGTGCCGGCGGTCGACCTCGGCCGGCACCCGTCGCCGCCGGGCGTCGGCTGTCGGTAGCCGGGTATGGTCGCCGGCCATGACCACGTTCGAGGCGTTCTACGAGCCGGCCGGCGGTGGTCGGTTCGGGTCGACGCCGGCGACCGCCGGCCCGTGGGATCCGGCCGCCCAGCACGCCGGCCCGCCGTCGGCCCTGCTCGCCCGGGCGCTCGCCGGCCACGAACCGGTCGACGGCCAGCTCCTCACCCGCGTGTCGGTGGACATCCTGCGCCCGGTGCCGGTGGCGGAGCTGACGCTGCGGGTCCGTACGGTCCGGGCCGGCCGCCGGATCACGCTTGTGGAGGGGATCGCGGAGGCCGGCGGGCAGGAGGTGCTGCACGCCCGGGGCTGGCGCGTCCTGGCCCCGGCCGAGCCGACGCCCGCGACGGCCGACGACGGGCCGCCGGGGCCGGGGCCGGACGCGGGCACCGAGCCGGAGCACTGGGCCGCCGCGCACTCCGCCGGCTACCTGTCGGCCATGCAGTGGCGTTTCGTCTCCGGCGCGTTCGTCGAGCCGGGCCCGGCCCGGGTGTGGGTGCGGCCCCGGATCCCCTTGCTGCCCGGCGAGCCCGTCGGCCCCGCGGAGCTGGCGCTGCTGGTGGCGGACTCGGGCAGCGGGGTGAGTGCCCGCCTGGACCTGGCCCGGTGGCTGTTCGTGAACGTCGACCTGACGGTGACCCTGCACCGGCCGCCGCGCGGCGAGTGGCTCCTGCTCGACTCGGCCACCACGATCGGGCCGCACGGTTCGGGCGTGGCGTCGAGCCGGCTGGCCGACGCCGACGGCACGGTGGGTGGCGCGGTGCAGACGCTCGTCGTCGCACCCCGCTGAGGCGGCGCGGCGGGCGGGGGCCCGGTGCCGGGTGCCTGCCCGGCCGGGGTGGCACCGCCTCGCGCGCTGTGACGTCGAGCACCGGGCAGGCCGGCAGCCACCTAGACTACGGACGTTCCATCACCGACCGGCATACATCGGAGGTCGCCCCGTGCCGACGCCCACCACCACCCTGGCCCTGGGGCCGAGCTGGCTCGATCCAGAGGTGTTGATCTCGACGTTCGGGCTGATCGGCATCCTGGTGATCGTCTTCGCCGAGTCCGGCCTGCTGATCGGGTTCTTCCTGCCGGGCGACTCGCTGCTGTTCACCGCGGGGCTGCTCACCGCGGACGGGAAGTACATCACCTACCCGCTGTGGCTGGTCTGCCTGCTCATCACCATCGCGGCGATCGCCGGCGACCAGGTCGGGTACGCGTTCGGCCGCAAGGTCGGCCCGGCGCTGTTCCGCCGGCCGAACTCGAAGCTGTTCAAGCAGGAGAACGTGCTCAAGGCGCACGAGTTCTTCGAGAAGTACGGCGCGCGCTCCATCGTGCTGGCCCGCTTCGTGCCGATCGTGCGGACGTTCACGCCGATCGTTGCCGGGGTCAGCCGGATGAACTACCGCACGTTCGTGATCTACAACGTGATCGGCGGCGTGCTCTGGGGCACGGGCGTGACCGTGCTCGGCTACTTCCTCGGCCAGATCCCGTTCGTCAAGGCGAACATCGAAATGATCCTGATCGGCATCGTGCTGATCTCGGTGATTCCGATCGCCGTCGAGCTGCTCCGGGCATGGCTGGCCGCCAGGCGTGGCACCACCCCGCAGGAGCGGGCCGCCGCCGAGGAGGCGATCCGGGAGACCCGCGAGCACTACGGCAAGCACTGACCGACCGGCCGTCCGGTGCCGCCCCCGGTGGGGGATGGCACCGGACGATCGGTGAAGGTCAGCGCGCCTTCTTGGTGGCGCGCTTGCGCGGCGGGGTCAGCAGATCGGCGATCGTGGCGATCGCCGTCGGCACCAGCCGGTAGTACGCCCAGACACCGCGCTTCTCCCGCTCCAGCAAGCCGGCCTCGGTGAGGATACGCAGGTGGTGACTGACCGTCGGCTGCGAGAGGCCGAGGGGTGCGGTCAGGTCGCACACGCACGCCTCGCCCTCGGGCGCCGACTGGATCAGGCTGAGCAGCCGAAGTCGAGCAGGGTCGGCGAGGGCCTTGAGGACCCCCGCCAGACGCTCGGCATCGGCACGTTCGATCGGCTCGCCGGCAAGCGGCGAGATCTGAGGCATAGTCATTTCGGCCAACGCAGTTCCCACGTATTCCATCCTTCCACCAGCAGCATCGATCCGCCTGCATATCGGCGGATCCGAATCGGCAGACTTTTACGCCACAAGGCCGAGGTCAGCCAACGTATAGGCCGCTCGATACGGCAATCCGGCGGCTCGCACCGCGTCGCCGGCGCCTCGATCAACAATAACCGCCACACCCACGATCTCGGCCCCGACCTCGCGAAGGGCCTCGACCGCCGTCAACACACTTCCCCCGGTGGTGGAAGTGTCCTCCACCGCCAACACCCGCCGGCCGGCCACGTCCGGCCCTTCGATCCGACGCTGGAGACCGTGCGTCTTACCCGCCTTGCGGACCACGAACGCGTCCACCGGACGGTCGGTCCCGGACGCGGCGTGCACCATCGACAGCGCCACCGGGTCGGCGCCAAGGGTCAGCCCGCCCACCGCGTCGTACTCCCAGTCGGCCGTCAGGTCACGCATCACGCGCCCCACCAACGGAGCGGCCTGGTGATGGAGCGTGACGCGACGTAGATCGACGTACCAGTCGGCCTCGCGGCCTGAGGAGAGCACCACCCGGCCGTGGACCACCGCCAGGTCAGTGATGAATTTACGCAGGTCGTCGTGGTCCCCCATGCCGATAGAGGGTACTGCTCAAGTCTGGGAGTCGTGTGCGGGGTCCACCGGGATCAGCCCTGGGGGCGACCGACGGGTGGCGATGGCCGGCTACGCTGAGCGACCGTTCAGCCGGACATATCGGACGATCGACGGAGGTCGACGGGGCGAGCCGCCTCCGACCCGCCGCTCAGCCGCCGTCGCGGCCGATCCGACCCCGGGTGTCCCGGGACACCGCCTCCAGCAGCCGCCGGGGCGCGTGCCGCAGCCCCGCCACGGCGAGCTTGTACTTCCACGCGGGAACGCTGACCAGCTTGCCTTTCCGCAGGTCACGCAGGGCTTCGTCGACCACATCGTCGGCCCGCAGCCACATCCACTCCGGCGTCTTAGACATGTTGATGCCGGCGCGCTCGTGGAACTCCGTACGCGTGTAGCCGGGGCAGAGCGCCATCACGCGTACGCCGAAGGGCCGGGCGGACTGGCCGACCGACTCGCTGAAGTTGGTGACCCACGCCTTGCTGGCGGAGTATGTCGACCCCGGCATGACCACGCCGAACCCCGCCACCGAAGAGACATTTATCACTGCCCCGCGCCGCCGCTCGGTCATCGGACGCAGGGCCGCGAGGGTCAGCCGCAGCACGGCGTGCACGTTGAGCCGCAGCAGCCGCGCCTCGTCCTCGGCGGACGAGCGCAGGAACGGGGTGTTCAGGCTGATCCCGGCGTTGTTGACAAGCAACTCGATCGGCGGGCCCTCGGTCAGCCGCCGCTCCACCGTCGCGCAACCGTCGTCGGTGGACAGGTCGGCCGGGATCGTCTCGGCCTCGCGGCCGTGCCGCCCGGTCAGTTCGGCGGCCGTCGCCGCCAGCCGGTCCGCGTCCCGGGCCACCAGCACCAGGTGCCAACCGTCGGCGGCCAGCCTGCGGGCGAAGGCGGCACCGATGCCAGCGGTCGCTCCGGTGATCAGGGCCCACCGCTCGCTGGCCGACTGGTCGAGCGTCACGGGCGGTCCTCACTCGGCGGGTACGGGGGCGCGGGCGGCTGGTGCGGGGGCTGGACGGGTGGCGGCGCGGGCGACGCCGGAGGGTGGTGCGGGGCGGACGGCGCGGGCCGCGGACGGAACCAGGCGCCCGCCGCCGGCAGTGCCAGCAGCACGGCTACCACAAGGTAACCGAGCACCTGGCCGACGGAAAGCCCCGCGCCCAGCGGAATCCACCAGGACGGGTAGGCGTCGGCGAGGAGGCCGAGGAGTTCCGCCGTCGGCCGCTCGTCCTCGCCCGACCCGAGCGGAGTGGCGCGCTGCCCGACCAGCAGCGCGAGCCCGCAGCACCCGGCGATCAGCCCCAGCCCCGAGACCACCCAGGTGGCGGTGCGGGCGCCGTCCCGGCCGGCGCGCAGGCCGAGGGCGAGACCGGCGAGGAGCAGCCCCGCGAGCAGGCTCACCACCGCCGTCAGCACGGTGGACACGCCCAGCAGGGTGACCGTCCCGTCGATCTGGTCCGGGAGTGCCGAGGTGTCCGCCGCGGCGGCGCGGAACCGGTCGACGGTGCCGCCCCGGGTCGCCACACCGGCGGCGGCGTACGCGAGGGCGGCGACCGCCATCAGCGCCAGCAGCGCCACGGCCGCCGTGACCACGGCCGGGCGGCGGGCCGGTGCCCGATCGGGGTGCGACACGACGAGTCCCTCCGGTAGGCGTCGGGTTGCAACCTACTCGGAGGGACCGTCGGCGTCGCTGTTATCGACCGGTCAACTCACCGGCGGCGGGGTCGGTCCGGGACGGTCCGACCCGGGCTGCTCGCCACCCGGGTGCGGCCCCGGCTGACCCGGCTGGTCCCCGCCGTACGGCGTGGACGGCGGCTGGTCGCCCGGGGCCGGCGGGTAGCCAGGCTGGTCGGACGCCTGCGGCTGGCCGGGCGTCGGCGGGTAGCCAGGCTGGTCGGACGCCTGCGGCTGGCCCGGCGTGGGCGGGTACCCCGGCGTGGGCGGGTAGGCGGGCTGGCCGGACTGCGGGTAGCCGGGCTGGCCACCGGACTGCGGGTAGGCCGCACCCGGGACCGGCGGCTCCCAGCCCTGCTTCGGCTTGCGGAAGAACTCGTTGGCCTTCGGCAGCGCCAGCAGGATCAGCGCGGCGAGCAGCGCGAGCAGCCCGAGCACGCTGAGCAGCGTGGTGACCGGGGTGAACCAGCCGGGCAGCGCCTCGTCGAGGCGGCGCTGGATCTCCTCCGCGCTCGGCGCGTCGCCGGTCGTCTGACCGGTGCCGATGCCGCCGCCCACTCCGCTGACCAGTCCGCCGCCCATGCAGCAGACCATGATGCCGCCGAGCACCCAGGTGGTGATCCGGGAGCCGTTGCTGCCCTTGTTGTTGAACACCCCGAGCACGGCCAGCACGACCGCGAGCAGGAGCACGAAGACGGCGCCACCGATGGCGATCATCGTGGTGATGTCGGCCAGGTTCTGCGTGCCGTTGGCGTCGGTGCCCCGGTACGCGTCGTCGAGCACCTCCGACATGGTGCCGACGGTGGAGAGCGTGATGATGAGGCCGATCAGCTGGGTGAGCGCGAACAGCCACAGCAGATACGTGGATATGGTCACCACACCCGGCCGGGTGCGGGCCGGCGTGTTGTGGGAATCGACCATGATTCTCCTTCCCTAGATCGCGGTCACACCGTATCCAGGTCGAGCCAGTCCGGCACGTCAGACGGGCGTTGACCCGCCGGGACGGCGGCGATCGCGGGCCACGGGCGGCACCTCAGTAGCCGCGCCACTCCGCGCGGGCGTACTCCAGCACGTGGGGCTGGAGCAGGGTGGAGGCCGGCACGTCCACCCGGCCCCGGTCGGCGGGGAAGGACCCGGCGGCGGAGAGCGTCGCCGCGTCGAGGAAGCGCAGCGCGGGCGCGTCCGGCGGCAGGGCCAGGGCGGGCGCGGTCGGGCCGGGGGCCGCCAGCAGGAAACCCCAGTCGCCGAAGGACGGCACGTCCACGTGGTACGGCGTGGTGGCGAAGCCCGCCTCGCGCAGCGACGCCTCGATCGACCAGTACGACCGGGGCGCGAAGTACGGCGAGCCGGACTGCACCACCAGCCGCCCGCCCTCGGCGAGCACCGCCCGCACCAGCGCGTAGAACTCGACCGTGTAGAGCTTTGCGGTGGCCGTCTCGTCCGGGTCGGGCAGGTCCGCCACCACCGCGTCGAACCGGTCGGGGGCGGTACGCAGCCAGGCGAACGCGTCGGCGTGCACCACCCGCACCCGGGGGTCGTCGAGCGCCCCGCCGTTGAGCCGGCGCAGCTGCGGCTCGCTGCGGGCCAGCGCCACCACCGCCGGGTCCAGGTCCACCACCGTGATCCGCCGGACGTCCGGGTAGCGCAGCAGCTCGCGTACGGCGAGACCGTCCCCGGCGCCCAGCACCAGCACCTCGCCGCGCGGGCCGTTCAGCACCGGATGCACCAGCGCCTCGTGGTAGCGGTACTCGTCGACGGAGCTGAACTGGAGGTCGCCGTTGAGGAAGAGCCGCAGGTCGGTGCCGGAGCGGCCGGTCTCGGCGACCGAGCGGGTGAGCACGATCTCCTGGTAGCGGCTGCGCTCGGAGTGCACCACCGGGTCCCGGTAGAGCTGCTGGCGGGCGGTCAGCTCGAAGTCGTGCGCGGTCACCCACGCGTACCCGAGGCTGAGGAAGACCACGACGCTGCCGGCGCCGAGCGCGACGCGCGCCCGGCGGCTCAGCTCCCGCCGGAAGACCGTGCAGACCAGTGCGAGCCCGGCGACGGCGTTCACCGCGCCGACCACCAGCGCGCCCTTGAGCAGGCCGAAGACCGGCAGCAGCAGGAACGGGAAGGCCAGCCCGCCGAGCAGCGCGCCGACGTAGTCGGCGGCGAACAGGTCCGCCACCGCGCTACCCGCCGCCTGCTCCCGGATGCGTTGCAGCAGCACCATCAGCAGCGGAATCTCCGCGCCGATCAGCAGGCCGAGCACGAAGGCGGTGGCGACCAGCGCCGGGCCGTAGAGGTCCAGCCACGCGAAGGCCGCGTAGAGGCCGAGCACGGAGAGGCCACCGAGCAGGGCCAGGGCCAGCTCGATCGCGGCGAACGCGGGAGCGGACCGGGGCTGCAGGGGCTTGGCGGCGAGCGCCCCCACGCCCATCGCGAACACCATCACGCCGAGCACGATCGACGCCTGCCCGACCGTGTCCCCGATCAGGTAGCTGCCCAGGGCGACGAGGGCCAGCTCGTAGACCAGGCCGCAGGCGGCACAGACGAAGACCGCGACGAGCACCGCCGCGCGGGACAGCCGCCACCGCGCGGGCGGTGCCGGCGCGTCGACGGTCACCGGCCCTCCGGCGTACGCCTGGGGTCCCGCGCGGCGGCCTGCCGGGCGACCCTGAAGTCCCGCATCCCGGCCCCCGCCTGTGCCTGCCGCCGGGCCTCCTCGCGGCGTTGCCGGCCGCGCTGCCAGAAGCCGACGGCGAACAGCAGCGCGGTGAACAGCAGCAGGCCGACCGCGGCGAGCAGGTAGCCCCAGCGGTCACGCCAGAGGTCGCTACCGGCGTCCGGCAGCGGTGGCGCGTCGGCCGTCGCGGCCGCCGGGGTCGCAGCCGGCTCCACCACCCCTGCCTCGGCGGCGAGCAGCGGCAGCGAGACTGCGGCCCGGGTGACGGCCCAACCCGGCTCGTCGACGAAGGCGTCCTCGGTCAGCCCGAGCCGCTCCAGCCCGCTCTGCATCCGCAGGCGGGCGGTGGCGGAGACGTCGTCGGAGGTTTCCACCGTGATGCGGGCGAAGTCGTTGCTCTCGCTGCTCTCCGACGTGTACGCGACCCGGGCGACCACCTGCGCCCAGCGCGGGCAGGCCGGGTTCTCCTCGACCGCCACCCCGTCGCCGAGGTTCGACCCGACGCTCAGCTCGGTGTAGCCGTAGTAGTCCTGGAGCACCCAGCCGTAGCAGATGCCCTGGCTGGCGCTGGCGTGTTGCAGGATCGGCACGGTGTCGCCGCGTTCCTGCGAGGTCGGCGGCAGCACGTCGTCGCCTCCGTCGCGGCTGTTGACCACGCCGATGCCCACGCAGCACAGGAAGGCCACGCCGACGATCACCCAGATGACCCAGCTGCCGCTCTTCATCGGGCCTTCGCGCGCCGGTCGCGGCGCGACGGGCTGCTTCGCCGTGGTCATCAGCTGATGGCGGCGGCGATGATCGCACCGGTGGCGAGGTGCACGACGGCGGAGACCCAGACCGCCGGGTGCGGCTGCTGGTCGACCAGGATCTCGCCGAGCTTGCCCGGCGTGGCGACGTCGAGCAGCACGAAGGCCGCCGCCATGATCACCAGGCCGAGGATCCCGTACGCGGACGCGCCCACGATGCCGAGCGCGAAGTCGTCCTCGCTGGCGGCGATGGCGGCGACCACGATGATGCCGACGCCGGCGAGGTTCGAGGCGAGCAGCAGCGCGGCGTTGCGGTTGCGCTCGGTCCAGATCAGCTGGTTGAGCTTGCCGGGGGTGGCGAGGTCCACCAGGACGTAGCCGATGCCCATCAGCAGGACACCGACCGCCCCGTAGGCGAGGGTGACCAGCAGATCGGTGACGAGGGTCTGCACAGGAGGCTCCAGGGTGAGGGGGGTCGGTGCGTCACTTGCCGCTGCCGGGGCCGCCGCCCCGGACGGTGCTGCCACGGCCCCAGCCCCAGTGGGAGCCGACCGTGGAGTGGTAGCGGGGGTAGGCGGTGCTCATGCGCTCCAGCAGGATCACCGAGCCGGCGGCGATCGGCAGGATCACCACCGAGTCGTCGTCGTAGCGCAGGTAGACGCCGCTGCCGTCGACGTACTGGTCGGCCGGCTGCCACGCGTCGGTGACCTCCTTCGCCACCTGGCTCGGCGAACGGGGCGAGGTGTAGGCGACGGCGTTGCGGCCGATGTCCCGGCTCGCCGCCCGCTTGTACTTGTCCTCGACGTAGCCGCGCGGCGAGAAGCTGCCGTAGAAGATCGCGAAGGCGGCGACCAGGGCGCCGATGACGGCGAACGCCGCCCCCACCACGAACCAGCGTCGGTACGTCATCGCAGTGCCACCACCGTCTCGGTCAGGACCAGCTCGTTGGTCTGTGGATACGCGTGCCAGGTGCGCCAGGCGAGGGTGCCGGCCGGCGGGTCGGGGCGGACCGCCAGCGCGGTCACCGCGTCGGCGTCGCCGGGGAACACGCCCACCAGCGCGTACGGGTCGTCGGCCAGGTCGGCACGGAGGGCGGCCACCTGCTCGCTCAGCCCCGCGCCGGCGGGGCGCAGCACGGTCGCCGTGAAGTGGTAGCCGCTCGCCTCGTCCCGTACCGCACCGGGCAGCTCGGGCGGGCGGCCGGGCAGGCAGGCGACCGTCTCGGTCAGCGCGGCGCCGGGCGCGTGCAGGACCACCTGGTGCGAGGCGCCGAGCAGCCGCAGCCGCAGCCGGACGCCGTCGGGCAGGTCGAGGTCGAGCACGTGCAGCGCGGGCCGCTCGACGTCGTCGAGCGCCAGGCTGAGGTCGGCGGCGCTGGTGTCGACGTACGGGGCGTCGAGGGTGACGAGCATCAGCCCACCTCGGACTGCGGATAGATCATCACGTCGCCGCGGTGCAGCAGCTCACCGAGCGCCACCTCCCAGCCCGCCTCGCCGTACGCCTCGAAGGAGAGCCGGGCGCCGCCGGGCGCCTGGTAGTCGTGGTACCGCATCGTGCCGGTCGGGTCGAGCCCGGTGTTGCCGACGGCGGTGAAGCGGGCCTGGCCGGACTCGTTCCAGTTGTAACGGCGGCCGGCGAAGTCGATGGTCGGGGCGCCGGGGGTCACGGTGGCGCCCTGCTCGGCTCCCCAGAGCACCAGCTCCAGCTCCGGGTCCTCCTCGACGGAGAGCCAGCGCCGCACGCCGCCGGCGTCGTCGAGCAGGTGCTCGGCCCAGCTCCAGCCGCCCTCGACCAGGCGGATCGAGCCGCGCACCGCGTACGACACGCCCCGGATCTCGACGATGTCGCCGGGCTTCAGCCGGCGCGGGTCACCGCGCAGCGCGTCGGCGTCCCGGTCCCGCAGCGGGTCACCCGGCCCCTTGGCCCGCTGTTGCGGGCGGGAACGCGTCCGGTTCCAGGCGACCGCGGCCACCACCAGGCCCGCCACTCCGACCAGACAGCCGACCGCCGCCAGCACGTACGCGAGCGTTCCGCTCAACCCGACCACCTCCCCAGGTACGTCGGCGCAGACGGTAACAACCCCGCGCACCTGGGGAAAATGCCTGGTCGGGGAGTGAGAGGCCGGTTACGCCACGTGCCCGGCGGCTGCCCTCCCCCGGGCCCGCTCTTCGAGCCTCTACGGCCCGTCGGGGCGGTCCGTGGCGTACTCGCGCAGCGTGGTGCGGCCCATGACGCAGCCCGTGAAGGTGCCGAACTCGGCAGGGTCGTCGCGCAACGCCGTCCAGGCGACGCGCCCGGCGGTCGGGTCGACGCGCTCCAGCAGCGTGGCGGCGTAGACGCGCCCGGCCGGGGTGCCCTCGGCGAGCAGCCGGTCGAGCTGTCCACGCAGGTCCTCGGGGTCGTCGCCCAGTGCGGCCTCGACCCGCCGGTACGCCTCGGTCACCGGCAGCAGCGTCCCGGCGATCCCCACCCCACCGAACGCCACCGTCTCGGCCTGCCGCAGCTCGTCGAAGGCCGCCTCGACCTCCCGATCCTTCTTCCGCCCCATCCCAAACACCCTCCACCCTCCTCTCTTCAACCTCTTCCAACCTCTTCCCCACCCCCTTCCCCACCCACCCCCACCTCCACCCTGTTGATCATGAAGTTGTTGCCCGCCAAATCGGCGTGTCGCGACAACAACTTCATGATCAACGGGACCTGGGGTGGGGGTGGGTTAGGCCCGGGTGATCGTTAGGGCGTCGGGGGTGGGTGCCAGGTCGACCTTGACCGTGTCGCCGTCGCGGATCTGGCCCGACAGGAGTGCCCTGGCGAGTTGGTCGCCGATGGCCGTCTGGACCAGGCGGCGCAGCGGGCGGGCGCCGTAGATCGGGTCGTACCCGTGCTCGGCGAGCCAGACCCGGGCCGGCTCGGTGATCTCCAGGCCCAGGCGGCGGTCGGCGAGACGCTTGCGCATCCGGTCGAGCTGGATGTCGACGATCGCCCGCAGGTCGTTCCCGAGCAGCGCGGCGAAGACCACGATGTCGTCGAGGCGGTTGAGGAACTCCGGCTTGAAGTGCGAGCGGACCACCGCGAGGACGCCCTCCCGTCGCTGCTCCTCGGCCAGCGTCAGGTCGCCGATCACCGACGAGCCCAGGTTGGAGGTGAGGATCAGAATTGCGTTGCGGAAGTCCACCGTACGGCCCTGCCCGTCGGTGAGCCGGCCGTCGTCGAGCACCTGGAGCAGGATGTCGAAGACGTCCGGGTGCGCCTTCTCGACCTCGTCGAGCAGGATCACCGAGTACGGCCGGCGGCGTACCGCCTCGGTGAGCTGGCCGCCCTCCTCGTAGCCGACGTAGCCGGGCGGGGCGCCGACGAGCCGGGCGACGGAGTGCTTCTCGCCGTACTCGCTCATGTCGATGCGGACCATGGCCCGCTCGTCGTCGAAGAGGAACTCGGCTAGCGCCTTGGCCAGCTCGGTCTTGCCGACGCCGGTCGGGCCGAGAAAGAGGAAGCTGCCGGTCGGGCGGTCGGGGTCGGCGACGCCGGCCCGGGCGCGGCGGACCGCGTCGGAGACCGAGCCGACGGCCTCGGCCTGACCGACCACGCGGGTGCCGAGCGACTCCTCCATCCGCAGCAGCTTGGCGGTCTCGCCCTCCAGCAGCCGGCCGGCGGGGATGCCGGTCCAGGAGGCGACCACGGCGGCGATGTCGTCGGCGCCGACCTCCTCCTTGAGCATCGCGCCCTCAGCCTGGAGCCGGGCCAGTTCCTCCTCGGCCTGCTTCAGCTCGGCCTTGAGGGCGGGAATTCGGCCGTAGCGCAGCTCGGCGGCCCGCTCCAGCTCGCCGTCGCGTTCGGCCCGCTCGGCCTCGCCGCCGAGCCGCTCCAGCTCCTCCTTGGCCGTGGAGAGCTTGGTGATGTGGCTCTTCTCCAGCTGCCAGCGCTCCGACAGGACGGTGAGCTGCTCGCGCTTGTCGGCCAGCTCCTTGCGCAGCCGCTCCAGCCGCTCGGCGGAGGCGGCGTCCGGCTCCTTGGCCAGCGCCATCTCCTCGATCTCCAGCCGGCGCACCGCCCGCTCGATCTCGTCCACCTCGACGGGCCGGGAGTCGATCTCCATCCGGAGCCGGGACGCGGACTCGTCGACCAGGTCGATCGCCTTGTCCGGCAGGAACCGGTCGGTGATGTAGCGGTCCGACAGGGCGGCGGCGGCGACCAGGGCGGCGTCGGTGATGCGTACGCCGTGGTGCACCTCGTAGCGCTCCTTGAGCCCGCGCAGGATGCCGATGGTGTCCTCGATCGTCGGCTCGCCGACCAGCACCGGCTGGAAGCGCCGCTCCAGGGCCGGGTCCTTCTCGATGTGCTCGCGGTACTCGTCAAGCGTGGTCGCGCCGACCATCCGCAGCTCACCGCGGGCCAGCATCGGCTTGAGCATGTTGCCGGCGTCCATCGAGCCCTCGCCCTTGCCGGCGCCGACGACGGTGTGCAACTCGTCGAGGAAGGTGATGACCTGCCCGTCGGAGTTCTTGATCTCCTCCAGGACGGACTTCAGCCGCTCCTCGAACTGGCCGCGGTACTGGGCGCCGGCGACCATCGCGCCGAGGTCGAGCGAGACGAGCTTCTTGTTCCGCAGCGACTCCGGCACGTCGCCGGCGACGATCCGCTGGGCCAGGCCCTCCACGATGGCGGTCTTACCGACGCCCGGCTCGCCGATGAGCACCGGGTTGTTCTTGGTACGCCGCGACAGCACCTGGATCACCCGACGGATCTCCGAGTCCCGGCCGATGACCGGGTCGATCTTGCCGTCGCGGGCGCTGGCGGTCAGGTCCACGCCGTACTTGGCCAGGGCCTGGTAGGTCTGCTCGGGGTCGGCGCTGGTGACCCGCCGGTCCCCGCCGCGTACGGACGGGAAGGCGGCGACGAGCGTCTCCTCGGTGGCACCGGCCGACTTCAGCGCGTTCGACACCGCGCCGCCCACCCGGGCCAGACCGGCGAGCAGGTGCTCGGTGGAGGTGTACTCGTCGCCGAGCGGCCGGGCGATCTGCTCGGCGGCCCCGATGGCGTTGACGAACTCCCGGGCCAGGGTCGGCTCGGCGATGCTGGAGCCCCGCGCGGCGGGCAGGCCGTCGACCGAGCGCCGGGCCGCCCGGCGCAGCTCGCCGGGGTCGGCCCCGACGGCGCGCAGCAGGCCGGCGGCGGTCGAGCCGTCGGTGTCCAGCAGTGACAGCAGCAGGTGCCAGGGCTCCACGGTGGCGTGGCCGCGCTGGTTCGCCAGCGCGACGGCACCGGTGATGGCCTCGCGGCTCTTGGTGGTGAGACGTTCCGTGTTCATGGGCTCCCCCGGATCGGCGTGTCCACTGGGAAGGACACAACCAGAGTTGAGCCTATTCCGCTCAACCCTGGCCACGTGAGCTGACTCACACGTGTCCCGTGCTGGGGCCGAACTCCCCGGCCCCGGGTCCGGCCTCCGGTGAGCCGAGCCGTCCGCGCCCGTGGCGGAGAAGCACTGACAGATCACTCAGCGACAGGCGACGTCCTGACTGGATCCGCAGGTGACGGCGGGGAGTAGCCTGACCGCGTGCGCGTACGTGTCGAACAGACCGCCCTGCCTGGCATCGGGGTCCGTCACGATCTGCTGACGGAATCCGGCCGCCGCCTCGGCGTCGTCTCCCACCGCAATGGCCGCCGTGACCTCGTCCTCTACGACCCGGACGATCCCGACTCATGCCAGCACGACATACCGCTGACCGACGACGAGGCGGAGGCGCTCGCCGACATCCTCGGGGCGTCCCTGATGCTGGGCCAGCTCTCCGGGCTGCGCGACCAGGCCGCCGGGCTGCTCACCGAGCAGATCGCCATTCCGGCCGGGTCGAAGTACGTCAACCGCAAGCTCGGCGACACGCAGGCACGCTCCCGTACGAGCGCCTCGATCGTCGCGGTGCTGCGCCACGGCGAGGTGATCGCCTCGCCGGACCCGTCCTTCCGCTTCGCGGCCGGTGACGTGGTGGTCGTCGTCGGGACCCGCAAGGGCCTCGACGGCGTGACAGCCATCCTCGCCGACAACGACCCGGACGGCTGAGGCGCGGATGCACCACACGACAACACTGCTCATCGAAGTCGGCGCGCTGCTGTTCCTGCTCGGCCTGCTGGGCCGGCTGAGCCGCCGGATCGGCCTCTCGCCCATCCCCCTCTACCTGCTCGCCGGGCTCGCCTTCGGGCATGGCGGCCTGCTCCCCCTCGCCGCCAGCGAGGAGTTCTTCGCGGTCGGCGCCGAGATCGGCGTGATCCTGCTGCTGGTGATGCTCGGCCTCGAATACTCGGCCAACGAGCTCGTCGGCAACCTGCGCGCCGCGGCCCCCGCCGGGCTGATCGACGGGCTGCTCAACGCGCTGCCCGGGGCGGCGTTCGCACTGCTGCTCGGCTGGGACTGGGTCGCCGCGCTGGTGCTCGCCGGCATCACCTGGGTCTCCTCGTCGGGTGTCATCGCCAAGGTGCTCGCCGACCTCGGTCGCCTCGGTAACCGGGAGACGCCGGTGATCCTCTCGGTCCTGGTGATCGAGGACCTGGCCATGGCGCTCTACCTGCCCCTGCTGACGGCCGTGCTGGCGGGCACCGGCCTGCTCGGCGGCGGGATCGCGCTCGGCGTCGCGGTCGGCACCGTGCTCCTGGTGCTGGTGGTCGCCATCCGGTACGGCAACCTCATCTCCACCGCCATGTCGGCGAAGGACCCGGAGGCGCTGCTGCTCGGCGTACTCGGGATGACCCTGCTGGTGGCCGGCATCGCGGCGAAGCTCCAGGTGTCGGCGGCGGTCGGGGCGTTCCTGGTCGGCATCGCGCTCTCCGGGCCGGTGGCGCACAACGCCACGGAGTTGCTCACGCCGCTGCGCGACCTCTTCGCGGCGGTCTTCTTCGTCTTCTTCGGCCTGGTCACCGATCCCCGGGACATCCCGCCGGTGCTGCTGCCCGCGCTCGCGCTGGCCATCGTCACCATGGCGACGAAGACCCTCACCGGCTACCTGGCCGCCCGCCGCGTCGGCATCGCCGAACCCGGTCGATGGCGCGCCGGTCTGGCCCTCGTGCCACGGGGTGAGTTCTCCATCGTCATCGCGGGCCTCGCGGTGGCAGCCGGCAGCGTCGAGCCGAAACTGGCGGCGCTCGCGACGGCGTACGTGCTGATCACCGTGGTGACCGGGCCGATGCTGGCCCGGCTGCCCGACTTCGCGTGGTTCAAGCGCTGGCTGCGGCAGCGCGGCGCCGCGCAACGGGCCCAGCCGGCACCCGTGGCGGACTGATCGACGTTGGCCGAGGGCCGGAGACGTATACGTACCGGCCGACCCGGTCGACCAGCGCGCGGGCGGCGTCG
>NZ_JBEZEV010000112.1:0-19562 GCF_040649055.1 Micromonospora sp. NPDC049060 | reverse complement strand
GGCGTGGCCGGCGGGCGCTCGTCGTACGGCTGGGGAGTGGGTCAGCCCTGGGGGGCGCTCATGGTGAGCTTGTTGATGGTGACTTCCTTCTTCGGGTGGCCGCCACCGGCCTGCTTCGCGAACGCCTTGTCGTCGCCCGCCGCCGCGACCTGCTTCACGAGGTCCATGCCGCCGGTGATGGTGCCCAGGACGGTGTAGTTCGGGTCCAGCGGCGAGTCGCCGTAGACGATGAAGAACTGGCTGCCCGTGCTGCCCGGCTGGCCCGAGTTGGCCATCGCGATCACGCCCTCCGGGTACGGGGGCCGCTTGTCGGTGGGCAGGTTCTCCTCGGCGAGCCGGTAGCTCGGGCCGCCGGTGCCGTCGGTCTGGCGCCAGCCCTTGCCCGTCGCGCCGGGGTCACCGCACTGGAGCACCTTGATGCCCTCGGTCACCAGCCGGTGGCACTTGCTGTTGTCGAAGAAGTTCTTCTCCGCCAGGTGGGTGAAGCTGCCCGCGGTGCAGGGCACCGCCGACCGGTCGATCGTGGCGGTGATCGGGCCCAGGTTGGTGTCGATCGTCATCGTCTGGGTGCCCGTGGCCGACTGCTGCACGGGCGGCACCCCGACGTCCTTGATCTGCGGGGACCGCTGGTCGGCGGGGATCTCGGTCCAGGCGCACTGCACGTTGCCGGCGCCCGGGCCGGCGGTGTCGGTCTTGTCGTCGTCCCCGCCGAGGGTGGTGACGAGCCAGACCGTGCCGGCGACGACGAGGACCAGGACCGAGGCGGCCCCCACGATCGCCTGGGTCTGCCGGCGCTTGCGGGCCCTGGCCGCGCGCTCGGCCATCTCCTTCTCGAGCCGGGCGCGCGCCGCCGCGCGCTGCCGCTCTCTGGTGGACGTCACGCCTGGATCCTCCTGGGCTGTCGGGTGGCGCGGTCGGTGCCGCTGAGATTGGTGGGGCGGCCGGGTCAGCCGGCGCTCGGGCTGGCCGCCGGAGCGCCCGAAGCGGGCGGCGTCGGTGCCGAGGTCGCCTGCGCCGCGGGCTCGCCGACGGTCAGGCTCTGCACGACCACGTCGTCGTCCTTGGGCTTGACCTTGGCCCCCGTCCCATTGTCCACGGTCGGCTTGGCACCGATCTTCGCCACCACGTCGATCCCACCGGTGACCCGGCCGATGATCGGATACTTCGGGTCGGCCGTGGTGAAGTCCTTGAAGAACATCAGGAACTGGCTGCCGTTGGCGCCCGGCGGGTTGGCGATCATCGCGACCGTGCCCTTCGGGTACGTCGCGGGCTGGCCGGCGGCGGGGCTGGCCGACGGTGACGGCGCGGTGGGCACGTTCTCGTCGTAGAACGAGTAGGTGGGGCCGCCGAGCCCGGTGCCGCTCGGGTCGCCGCAGCGCACCGCGCCCTCGGCGGTGATCTCGTGGCACTTGGTGTTGTCGTAGAACGACCGGCTGGACAGGTGGGCGATGCTCGCCGCCGCGCACGGGGCGCCAGCCAGGTCCAGCTCGACGGTGATCGGCGCACCCTGGTTGGTGGTGACCGTCATCGGACGTACGCCGTCGGTGGGCAGCCCCTCGGTGGCCGGGGTGCCGACGTCCTTGAGGTTGGTGTTCGCGGTGGCGTCCTGCGGCGTCCACAGGCAGACGTCCTCGGCGGCCGTGTTCTCCTTCGGCTCGTCGTCGAAGGCGCCCAGCGCCCACGCCGAGCCGCCCACGATCAGCGCGAGGACGACGGCGACGCCGACACCGGCCTGGATCTGCCGACGACGCTTGACGACGGCGGCCCGGCGGGCGAGTTGCCGGTCGAGCTTGGCGCGCGCCAGTTTGCGCTGCCGGTCCCTGCTGGAAGCCACCCGTGCTCCCCTTCCTCTACCCTGGTCGTCACCGGTGGTCGGGCGTCCTGCGCCCGTTCGGCGGCAGGTGCGCCACGCCACACGCCCGCCAGAGTGTACGGCTACCGGCTGGGAAAGTGGTGTACTAGGTCCGGGCCGGGTTTATCGGGACGCGTCACTGCGGCCGGCGGAGCCCACGGGACGCACTCGATCGTCCCCGCACGCGGTGCCCGGGACGGGCACGATCGGCGCCACGGGGGACGCCCCGGACGCACGCGCAGAACCTCCTCGCCCCGCCCGTTAGGCTGCTGACAGGCAACCCACTCGACGGAAGGGGAGCGGACGTGCTCGTGGCCGGCTTTCCCGCGGACGCCTTCGGCACCAACTGCTATGTGGTCGCCGCCGCGCCGGGGGAGCAGTGCGTGGTGGTCGACCCCGGCATCGGGGTGCTCGACCGGCTCGACGCCCTGCTGGCCGAGCATCGGCTGCACCCGGCCGCCGTCCTGCTCACCCACGGCCACCTCGACCACACGTTCTCGGTGGCACCGGTCTGCGGCGCGCGCGGCATCACCGCGTACGTGCACCCCGGCGACCGGGAGATGCTCGCCGACCCGGCCAAGGGGCTGTCGGCGGAGCTCCGCTCGCTCTTCGGTGGGCGGCTGCCGTACACCGAGCCGGAGGACGTCGCCGAGCTGACCGACGGCGCCACGCTCGCCCTCGCCGGGTTGGAGATCACCGTCGACCACGCCCCGGGCCATACCGGCGGGTCGGTGCTCTTCCGACTGCCGGCCGCCGGCTCGTCGTGGGACGCGGAGCAGCTCTGCCTCTCGGGCGACGTCCTGTTCGCCGGCTCCATCGGCCGCACCGACCTGCCGGGCGGCAGCATGACGAGGATGGTCACCAGCCTCCGGGACAAGATCCTCCCGCTGGCCGACGACACTGTCGTGCTGCCCGGCCACGGCCCCGCGACCACCATCGGCCGCGAGCGCGCGACCAACCCGTACCTCGTCGAGGTGGCGGGTGGCGGCGCGCGACCGGCGGCCCCCGCCCGCGGCCTCTGACCGGCCGCACCGACTTCTCACCCCGCGGCCGTGGCCGGCCGCGCCGACTCTTCGCCCGCGCCGACCGCGCGGGACCGCGAACGGAGCATCATGAGCAAGCCCACGCCCATCTCCGGCTTCCCGGAGTGGACGCCCGCGCAGCGGATGATCGAGCAGTACGTCCTCGACAGGATCCGCGACACCTTCGAGCTGTACGGCTTCGCCCCGCTGGAGACCCGCGCCGTGGAACCGCTGGACCAGCTGTTGCGCAAGGGCGAGACCTCGAAGGAGGTCTACCTGATCCGGCGCCTTCAGGCCGACGCCGACGGGCCGGCCGGCGACGACGCGCTCGGCCTGCACTTCGACCTGACCGTGCCGTTCGCCCGCTACGTGCTGGAGAACGCCGGCAAGCTGCAGTTCCCGTTCCGCCGCTACCAGATCCAGAAGGTGTGGCGGGGCGAGCGGCCGCAGGAGGGGCGCTACCGCGAGTTCCTCCAGGCCGACATCGACATCGTCGACCGCGACACCCTCGCCCCGCACCACGAGGCGGAGATGCCGCTGGTGATCGGCGACGCGCTGCGCTCGCTGCCGATCCCGCCGGTACGCATCCAGGTCAACAACCGCAAGATCTGCGAGGGCTTCTACCGGGGCATCGGGCTGACCGACCCGGAGGCGGCCCTGCGCGCGGTGGACAAGCTCGACAAGATCGGCCCGGCGAGGGTGGCCGAGTTGCTGGCGCAGACGGCCGGGGCGAGCGAGGCGCAGGCCAAGGCGGTCCTGTCGCTGGCGGAGATCTCCGCCCCGGACGCCTCCTTCGCCGATGCCGTCCGCGCGCTGGGCGTCAGCGACCCGATGCTCGACGAGGGGGTCGAGGAGCTGGTCCGGGTGGTGGAGACGGCCGCCGCGCACTCGCCGGGTCTCTGCGTGGCCGACCTGCGCATCGCCCGTGGCCTGGACTACTACACGGGCACGGTCTACGAGACCCAGCTGATCGGCTACGAGCGGTTCGGCTCGATCTGCTCCGGCGGCCGGTACGACAACCTGGCCAGCGCCGGCGCCACCCGCTTCCCGGGGGTCGGCATCTCGATCGGGGTGACCCGGCTGCTGGGGCTGCTCTTCGGCGCGGGCGCGCTGTCGGTGTCGCGGGACGTGCCGACCTGCGTCCTGGTCGCGGTGACCAGCGAGGAGCAGCGCGCCGCCAGCAACCGGGTGGCCGAGGCGCTGCGCTCGCGGGGCGTACCGACCGAGGTGTCGCCGAGCGCGGCGAAGTTCGGCAAGCAGATCCGCTACGCCGAGCGGCGGGGCATCCCGTACGTCTGGTTCCCCGGGGTGGACGGCGCGGCCGACGAGGTGAAGGACATCCGTTCCGGCGAGCAGACCGCCGCCGCGGCGGGGGAGTGGACGCCGCCCCGGGCGGACCTCAGGCCGCTGGTCAGCTGAGACATTACTGGCGCGTACGCGCGATCGGACCTACGGTGGCGTAAGTTACGCCACCGTAGGGAGATCGTCGTGACCGCACTCAGCCAGACCGCCCTGCTCCTCGAACTGGCACCCGTCGTCGAGAAGAACCTCGACCGCCACCTGGCCATCGCCAAGGAGTGGTTCCCGCACGAGTACGTGCCGTGGAGCGATGGGCGCACCTTCGACGGGCCGCTGGGCGGCGAGGCGTGGGCGGAGAGCGACTCGACGATCCCCGACGTGGCCCGTACCGCGCTGATCGTCAACCTGCTGACCGAGGACAACCTGCCCTCGTACCACCACCAGATCGCCACGCTCTTCGGCCGGGACGGCGCCTGGGGCACCTGGGTGCACCGGTGGACCGCCGAGGAGGGGCGGCACGGCACCGCCATCCGCGACTACCTGAGCGTCACCCGGGCGGTCGACCCGGTGGCGTTGGAGCGGGCCCGGATGACGCACATGTCCGCCGGCTACCGCAACGCGCACGACGAGGAGATGCTGCACTCGCTCGCGTACGTCTCGTTTCAGGAACTGGCCACCCGGATCTCGCACCGCAACACCGGCCGGGCGGTCGGCGATCCGGTGTGCGAGGCGCTGCTGACCCGGGTCGCGGCCGACGAGAACCTGCACATGATCTTCTACCGTAACCTGCTGGGCGCGGCGTTCGAAGTGGCGCCCGGACAGACGATGCGGGCCGTCGCCGACGTGCTGGCCAACTTCCAGATGCCGGGCAGCGGCATCGACGGATTCGCCCGCAAGTCCGTGGCGATCGCCCTTGCCGGCATCTACGACCTGCGCCAGCACCGCGACGAGGTGGTGGCGCCGGTGCTGCGCCAGTGGGACGTCTTCAACGTGACGGGGCTCGACGCCGACGGCGAGGCCGCCCGCGACCAGATCGCGACGCACCTCGACGACCTGGACCGTGCCGCCGCCCGCTTCGAGGAGAAGCGCGACGCCCGGGCCGCCCGCCTGGCCGCCCGCTGACCCACCCCCTCGCCCCGACTACTCGGTGGGAGGGGGGTCCAGGGGAAAGAGGAGGCAGGTCGAGGTGGCGTGGGCGACCAGGCGCGACTTCGCGTCGAGCAGCTTCGCCTCCGCCAGGGCCGTGCGGCGACCGCTCTGCAGGACGGTGCCCTCGCAGCGCAGCCTGCCGCTCGCGACGGTGACCGGGCGCAGGAACCTCACGTTCAGGTCCAGCGAGGTGTAGCCGACCCCGGCCGGCAGGGTGGTGTGCACCGCGCAGGCCGCGGCGGTGTCCAGCAGGGTGGAGATGACCCCGCCGTGCACGGTGCCCAGCGGGTTGTAGTGGAACTCCTGCGGGACGAGTTCGACGGCCACCCATCCCTCGTCGGCCTCCATCCGGGACATGTCGACCAGGTGCATGATGGGCGGCGCCGCCAGCTCGCCGGCGATCATCGCGCGGAGCAGTTCCAGGCCGCCGCGCCGGCCGACGTGCGCGGCGTTGATGCCCGGGTCGGACCACGAGAAGGTACGGCTGCGCGCCGGATCCTGCGTCTGTGTCATGGACCCAGCCTCGCAGCGCGTTGCTGAGTCTGTCAATCAGACCTAGCCTGGAGCGCATGAGACCCGCGGCACTGGACTGGTCGGTGGAGAACTGCACCATCGCCCGCGCGATGGAGATCCTCGGTGAGCGGTGGACCCTCGTGGTGCTGCGCGAGGTCTTCAGCGGCGTCCGCCGCTTCGACGACATGCGGGTGCGTACCGGCGTGCCCCGGCAGGTGCTGGCCAACCGGCTGGCGATGCTGGTGGAGCGCGGCGTCCTGCGGCGCGAGCCCTACCGGGAGCCCGGCAGCCGGGAGCGCCACGAGTACCGGCTGACCGGGATGGGGCTCGACCTGTGGCCGGTGCTGGTCGCCGTCCTCGGCTGGGGGGACCGCTACCTGGCCGACCCGGAGGGCTCGCCGCTGACGGTCGCGCACCGCGACTGCGGCGCGGAGGTCCGCGTCGAGCTGCGCTGCGAGCGCGGGCACGAGGTCGACCGGCCGCGCGACGTGGTGCCGCGGCCGGGGCCCGGAGCGCGCCGCCGCGCCGGCTGACCGTCCGTCGGCGGGTGGATCGGCCCAGGGCCGCGACGCGTGCCGTCGGCGCCGGTCCGCCTGGTGACGTCACGAGGGCCGCCGGGTCGCGCCTACCGGATGGTGGGACGGCGGGCGAAGCACACAGACGTACGCCTGTGTCCACAATGTTTCGGGCCGATGGCCGAGGCAGCCGGGGCGAAAAGGACAAAGCCGGGTCTTGCATACGAACTCAAGTATGTGAATACTTCAGTGTGCTCGGCCGGTACCCCCAGATCGGCAGGGCTGCTCCCGGCTCGTGTCGCCCCGGCGCGGGTCTGTCACCCCCTTCTGGAGGTTGTTGTATGCGACCCACGAGGTCCTCGCTCCGTCGTGCCGCCGTCGTCGCCGCGGCCGGCGCCATGGTCGCCGGCTCGCTGATCGGCGCGCCCGCCCAGGCCGCACCCTCGTTCGCTTCGCCCGACGCCGCCGCCGGCCTGGCCGAGCGCCTCGGCGACCGGTCCGCCGGAACGTACGCCGACGCCAACGGCAAGATGGTCGTCACCGTGACCGACGCGCTCGCCGCCCGGCAGGTCAGTGCCGCCGGCGCCACCCCGAAGATCGTCAAGCGCGGCGCCAGCGAGCTGGCCCGGGCCACCTCGGAGCTGGACCGCTCCGCCAAGATCCCCGGCACCGCGTGGTGGACCGACCCGGCCACCAACCAGGTCGTCGTCTCCGTCGACAGCACCGTCACCGGCGCCAAGCTGGAGCGCGTCAAGGCCGCCGCCGAGCGGATGAACGGCGCGATCCGGATCGAGGCCGAGGCCGGCGTGCTCGGCACCCGGATCTCCGGCGGCCAGGCCATCTACGCCGGTGGCGGCGGTCGCTGCTCGCTCGGCTTCAACGTCCGCAGCGGCAGCACCTACTACTTCCTGACCGCCGGGCACTGCACCAACATCTCGTCGAGCTGGTACAGCAACTCCGCCCAGACCAACCTGCTGGGCAGCCGCGCCGGCACCAGCTTCCCCGGCAACGACTACGGCATCGTGCGGCACAACAACTCCGCCAACGCCGCCGGCAACGTCTACCTCTACAACGGCAGCTACCGCGACATCACCGCGGCCGGCAACGCCTACGTCGGCCAGTCGGTGCAGCGCTCCGGCAGCACCACCGGCCTGCGCGGCGGCTCGGTGACCGCGCTCAACGCCACGGTGAACTACGCCGAGGGCTCGGTCTCCGGCCTGATCCGCACCAACGTCTGCGCCGAGCCGGGCGACAGCGGCGGCTCGCTGTTCAGCGGCTCGACCGCCCTGGGGCTGACCTCCGGTGGTAGCGGCAACTGCCGCACCGGCGGCACGACCTACTTCCAGCCGGTCGGCGAGGCGCTGAGCCGCTACGGCGTCAGCATCTTCTGATCGATCGCACCGCAACGGGCCGCCGGGTGATCCCGGCGGCCCGTCCGCGTGCCCGTGACGGTTCGCCGGACTCGAGCGGGCGGGCCGGGGTACGTTCCGGTCGGTGAGCGCCTCCCCGACCCCGTCACGTCCGCCTGGGCCCCGCTGCGGCTCGCCGCGTTCCGCAGCCTCTGGCTGGCGGTCCTGGCCAGCAACGTGGGCACCTGGATGCAGACCGTCGGCGCCCAGTGGCTGCTCGTCGAGGAGGCCAGGGCCTCGACCCTGGTGGCGCTGGTGCAGACCGCCAGCATGCTGCCCGTGCTGCTGCTCGCCCTGCCCGCCGGCGCGCTGGCGGACACCCTCGACCGCCGCCGGCTGCTTATCGGGGTGCAGTTCTTCCTGGCCACCGTCGGCGTACTGCTGACCGGCCTCACCGCCGCCGACCGGATGCCGCCGGCGCTGCTGCTCACCCTGACGTTCGCCCTCGGCGTCGGGCAGGCGCTGACCCTGCCGGCCTGGCAGGCGGTCATCCCCGAGCTGGTGCCCCGCTCCCAGCTCGTCTCGGCCTCGGCGCTCGGGTCGATCAGCGTGAACCTGGCCCGCGCGGTCGGCCCGGCGGTGGCCGGGGTGCTGGTCGCCCCGGCCGGCGTCGCCACCGTCTTCGCTGTCAACGCGGTGTCGTTCGCCGTCTTCGCGCTGGCGCTGCTGCGCTGGCGGCCGGAGCGGACCGGCGGCGACGACCTGCCGGAGCGGTTCACCGCCGCGTTGCGCGCCGGCGGCCGGTACGTGCGGCACTCGCCGGTGGTCCGCCGGATCCTGCTGCGCGCCGCACTGTTCGTGGTGCCCGGCAGCGCACTGTGGGCCCTGCTGCCCCTGGTCGCCAGCCGCCGCCTGCACCTGGGCGCGGGCGGGTACGGCGTGCTGCTCGCCGCGCTCGGCGTCGGTGCGGTGGCCGGCGCCCTCGTCCTGCCCCGGATCCGGCTGGCGCTCACCACCAACCGGCTCCTGCTGCTGGCCGGCCTGGTCTACGCCGCCGTCCTGGTGGTGCTCGCCCTGGCGCCGGGCCCGGTGCCGGTCGCCCTGGCCCTGGTGCCCGCCGGCATGGCCTGGATGACCGTGCTGTCCAGCGTCAACGCCGCCATGCAGCTCTTCCTGCCCGGCTGGGTACGCGCCCGCGGCCTCTCCGTCTACCAGATGGTCTTCGCGGGCGGGCAGGCGCTCGGCGCGG
Source organism: Micromonospora sp. NPDC049060 (assembly GCF_040649055.1). Classification (NCBI taxonomy): domain Bacteria; kingdom Bacillati; phylum Actinomycetota; class Actinomycetes; order Micromonosporales; family Micromonosporaceae; genus Micromonospora; species Micromonospora sp. NPDC049060. The sequence goes on along the minus strand of NZ_JBEZEV010000112.1, from coordinate 10,614 downwards.
TCGCCTGGGGTGCCCTCGGCGAGCTGACCAGCCTCGTGGTGGCGCTCGCCGTGGCGGCCGGCACGATGGCGGTCGGCGCGGTGACCGTACCGCTCTGGCCGCTGCGCGAGACCCGGGGCCTCGACCGGGACCCGGCCGTCTGGTGGCCGGAGCCGCACCTGACGCTGCCCGCGGACCCACGCAGCGGGCCGGTGCTGGTGACCGTCTCCTACACGGTGCCGCCGGAGCGGCAGACGGAGTTCGTCGCGGCGATGCGCCTGGTGGGCAGGTCCCGACGGCGTACGGGGGCGATGCGCTGGGGCCTGTTCCGCCCGGGCGAACGGGAGGACGGCTTCGTCGAGGTCTACCAGGTGCCGTCGTGGGAGGAGCACCTGCGCCAGCACGGCGGCCGGCTCACCGGCGCCGACCGGGGCGTCGAGGAGCGGGCCCGGGCGCTCACCGTCGGGGAGATCGTGGTGAACCACCTCCTGCCGGCCGATTCCCGGGACTGACCCGGCGTCAGCCGGCGGTGACGCTCGCGCCGGTGAACACGACCGCGCCGTCCGGGAACTCACACTGGATCCGCAGGACGAGCTCGTCGGCCCCCTCGACGTCCGCGACGAGGTCGCGGGGAACGGTCATCCGTGCGTCGAACTGGTGCCCCCGTACGACCCGGGTGACGGTGGCGTCCTTCTCACGGATCGTCACCTGCGCGTAGACGAGGACCGCGCCCTCTCGGTCGTCCGGTGACGGGAAATACGGCCGGACGGTCGCGGTCAGGTCGAGAAAACGTCGCTGCAACCGGAACGCGACCTCCCGCTGCTTGTCCGATCCAGTGTTTCTCGGACAATTGATTACGATCGACCTCTCGTATTCCGGACGGCCGGCCAGTTGCCGTGGAAGTTTCGCGAGATTGGCCGCGCCGGCCTCGACCGGCAGCGTGTCCAGTCGGACCGCGCTCGGCGATCCGGCCGGCGTAACCGTGGTCGGCCCGGAGGCGGGTGGGTTGACCGGGCCGCCCTCCGGCGCACGTGTGGGTGCGGCGGAGGGGTCTGCCTTCCCCCACCCGAGGTCCCAGCCGGAGACGTCCCGCGCGAGGGTGAGCGCGGTGCACAGCACACCCAGCACGGTCAATGCCAACGTCACCCGCACGAAGGGGTTCGCCGCCCGACTCTGGCCCGAGTTTCCCATGTCTCGCAGCATCCCTTCGCCATGGCCGTGGCCGTTCGATCCACCGCAGATGTCTGTCAAAGTATTGTCACCTTGGCGCTGTCGAAGATTACTCCGACCGGGGTGTCGCGCATTCCTGATAACGTGCGGGCTCAAGCCGGTGAGCACTGGCGGCCCGGCGATGACGAATCGACCTCTGCCATTGCAGGAGGTGGTAGGAGTGAAGCAGCCCGACCCCCCGCAGGATCCGTCCCCGAATCCTCCGGCGACGCCGCATCAGCCCGGCACGACGCCTCCCTCGCCGCCCCTCGGCGGCACCGGGGCCCCGCAGCCGTGGCCGCCGAGCGCGACGCGCGCCCCGTCCGCGCCGCCACCGGGCGGTGCCCGGGGCAACCGGTTCGGCGCGGTGGTGCTCGGCATCGCGGTGCTGGCCCTGCTGGCGTCGTTCGGTTCCGCCGTCGTCTCCTGGCGGGCGCTCGACCAGGCACGCACGGCGCGCGACATCGCGTCGGCCCGCTCGCCGCTCGTCGTGCCCACCGCCACGCCCGCCGGCTCCGAGTCGTCATCCCTCCCGTCGTCGAGTGATCCGGTGGGCACACCTGACGGCGGAGGCGGGCCGGGGGAGGCACCACGCTCGCCGGGGCAGCCCCCCGAACTCGACGAACGCACCGTCTACAAGCCGAAGTACGAGGCGCAGAGCCTCACCCTCAACCCGGCGGACTGCTTCACCGAGATGCGCGTTGACCTCGACGAGCCGCGCGCCAACGTCGGTTCCAACGGCGCGGAGTTCGCGATGGATCCGGACTGCCAGTCGGCAGCGCCGAACGTGCAGTTGCGCACCGGGGTGGCCGGCAGCGAGGTGGCGCGCGCCGGTATGAGACCACAGGAGTGCGCGGACGCGATCCGCGCCGCGCCCATCGCGAACGACGCGAGGGTGCCACTGCGCAAGGGCGGCTTCCTCTGCATCAGCACCAACTTCGCCAAGGCCCGGGAGAGCCGCGACGAGTGGCGGATGGTGCTGGTCGAGGTCGTCTCGATCAGCAACGACCGGGCGGTGGTCATCAAGGCGACCGCCTGGGACATTCCGCAGGACTGAGGCTCCGGCGCGGCGATGCCGTCGTCGGGCCATCCGTCGACGCGGAGCAGAGCACGAGTGCGTCGACGGGTGGCACGGACCCACGCCCGGGGCGGCTGACAGAATGCCAGGGGTAACGGTGTACCGCAGATGAGGAGACGCGAGTCGTGATCCGTACCCATGACGCCGGCAGCCTGCGCGCGACGGACGCCGGCACCACGGTGACGCTCGCCGGGTGGGTGGCCCGCCGGCGCGACCACGGCGGCGTGATCTTCGTCGACCTGCGCGACGGGTCCGGCGTGGTCCAGGTGGTGTTCCGCGAGGAGGACGCGCACGCCCTGCGCAACGAGTTCTGCGTCCGCGTGACCGGCGAGGTGACCCGCCGTCCCGAGGGCAACGAGAACCCGGAGCTGCCGACCGGCGAGATCGAGGTGACCGCCGCCGAGCTGGAGGTGCTCTCCGAGGCGGCGCCGCTGCCCCTGCCCGTGGACGACCAGGTCGAGGCCGGCGACGACATCCGGCTGCGCTACCGCTACCTCGACCTGCGCCGCAGTGGCCCGGCGAAGGCGATGCGGCTGCGCTCGCGGGCCAACCAGCTCGCCCGTACGGTGCTGCACGAGCGGGACTTCCTGGAGATCGAGACGCCGACGCTGACCCGGTCCACCCCGGAGGGCGCCCGCGACTTCCTGGTGCCGGTGCGGTTGCAGCCCGGCAGCTGGTACGCGCTGCCGCAGTCGCCGCAGCTGTTCAAGCAGCTGCTGATGGTCGGCGGCATGGAGCGGTACTACCAGATCGCCCGCTGCTACCGCGACGAGGACTTCCGCGCCGACCGGCAGCCGGAGTTCACCCAGCTCGACATCGAGATGTCCTTCGTCACCGAGGACGACGTCATCGACCTCGGCGAGGCGATCGTCTCGGCGCTCTGGAAGGACCTGGCCGGCCACGAGATCTCCCGGCCGATCCCGCGCATCACCTGGCACGACGCCATGGCCCGCTACGGCTCCGACAAGCCCGACCTGCGCTACGGCGTCGAGCTGACCGAGCTGACCGACTACCTGCGCGGCACCGAGTTCCGGGTCTTCGCGGGCGCGATCGACGCGGGCGGCTACGTCGGCGCGGTCGTCATGCCCGGTGGCGCGGCGCAGAGCCGCAAGGAGCTCGACGGCTGGCAGGACTGGGCCAAGGCGCGCGGCGCGCGCGGCCTCGCGTACGTGGTGCTCGACGCCGAGACCGGCGAGGCGCGCGGGCCGGTGGCGAAGAACCTCTCCGCCGAGCACCTGGGCGGGCTCGCCGACGCGGTCGGCGCGAAGCCGGGCGACGCGGTCTTCTTCGCCGCCAGCACGAACACCCGCGAGGCGCAGGAGCTGCTCGGCGCGGCCCGGATCGAGATCGCCAAGCGGGCCGGGCTGGTCGACGAGAGCGCCTGGGCGTTCTGCTGGGTGGTCGACGCGCCCATGTTCGAGCGCACGGACGAGGGCGGCTGGACGGCCGTGCACCACCCGTTCACCTCGCCGAACGCCGAGTGGGTCGACCGGTTCGAGGAGGCGCCGGACCGGGCGCTGGCGTACGCGTACGACATCGTCTGCAACGGCAACGAGATCGGCGGCGGCTCGATCCGTATCCACCGGGGCGACGTGCAGAAGCGGGTCTTCGAGCTGCTCGGCATCACCCCCGAGGAGGCGCAGGACAAGTTCGGCTTCCTGCTGGAGGCGTTCAAGTACGGCGCCCCGCCGCACGGCGGCATCGCGTTCGGCTGGGACCGGGTCTGCATGCTGCTCGCCGGGGCGGACTCGATCCGCGAGGTCATCGCCTTCCCGAAGACCCGGGGCGGCTTCGACCCGCTGACCGGCGCGCCCACGCCGATCACCGGCCAGCAGCGCACCGAGGCCGGCATCGACGCCAAGCCGAAGCCGCAGGCCGCCCCGCACACCGGCACGGCCGGCCCGGCCGCCCCGGTCGCCGACCCCACCTGACCCCTCTCACCTTCCCTCACGAGATCGGGCCGGGGCCTTCGCCCCGGCTCGCCCCCGCGTGTCGATCAAGAAGTTTGCGTCATGATCTGCGCGACGACATGACGCAAACCTCTTGATCGTCCGTGGGAGGGAAGAGCGGAGGGGGCAGGACATGAGGCTGCTCGTGGTGGGAGCCAGTGGGTTTCTGGGCGCCCAGGTGTGCCGGCAGGCGGTGGGTGCCGGCTGGTCGGTGGTGGGGACGCACCACTCGGGCCGGGTCGAGGTGCCGGGCGTCGAGACGCGCCGGCTCGACGTGACGGACCGGGCCGCCGTGCGCGAGCTGGTCGCCCGGGTCCGTCCCGAAGCCGTGGTCGGCACCCCCTACCGGTACGGCGATTGGGCGGTCACCGCCGACGGGGCCGCCCACGTCGCGTACGCCGCCGCCGAGGCGGGGGCGCGGCTCGTGCACGTGTCCAGCGACGCCGTGCACGCCGGCCGCCCGGAGCCGTACGCCGACGACGAGCCGCCCAGCCCGATCTTCCCGTACGGGGCGGCCAAGGCGGCGGCCGAGACCGCCGTCCGCGTCCTCGACCCCGGCGCGGCACTGGTGCGTACCTCGCTGATCGTCGGGGAGGGGAGCAAGCAGATCCAGCTCTGCCACGACGCGCTCGCCGGCAGGGCGAGCCTGTTCACCGACGAACTGCGCTGTCCGATCGACGTCACCGACCTGGCCGCCGCCGTGCTGGAGCTTCTCCGTACCGACTACGCCGGCCCGCTCAACGTGGCCGGTCCGGACGCGGTCAGCCGCGCGGAACTGGGCCTGCTGGTCGCCGCGCACGCCGGCATCGACCCGGCCGGCATGAAGACCACCACCGGCGCCGCTGCCGGCGTGCTCCGCCCCGCGGAGGTGCGCCTCGACTCCACCCGCGCCGCCGGGCTGCTCGGCACCCGCCTGCGCGGGGTGCGCGAACTGCTCACCCGCTGACCCGCCCGGGAGCCCGCACCGCCGACGCACACTTTCTATGCACAACTCTTGTGCATAGAAAGTGTGCAGAGATATTGTGCGTTCATGGAGAATGAACCGCGCGCCGTCCACCTCGACAACCGGCAGGTTCGCGTCCTGGCCCATCCGCTGCGGCTGCGGCTACTCGGCACGCTGCGGGCGGACGGGCCCGCGACCGCGACCACGCTGGCCGAGAAGCTGGACACCAACACGGGGGCGACCAGCTATCACCTGCGGCAGCTCGCCGAGGTGGGGCTGGTGACGGAGGACCTCGACCGGGGCACCGGCCGGCAGCGGTGGTGGCGGGCTGCCCACGACATGAGCAACTTCGAGCCGACCGACTTCGACGACGACCCGGACGCCCGGGCGGCGGTGCAGTGGATCCAGGCCGACCAGGTGCGGCTGCTGGCAGAGCAGTCCGAGCGCTGGATGGCCGCCGAGCACGGCTACACCCGGGCGTGGCGGGACGCCGCCGGGATGAGCGACTCCCTGCTGAGGATCGGCCCGGCCCGGCTACAGGCCCTCAACGACGAACTGTGGCGGCTGCTCGAGCGCTACCGCGACGAGCAGGTGCCCGACGAGCCCGAGGCGGAGCCGGTGCACGTCTTCCTGGCCGCCTACCCCCGGGTGGAGGGGAAGCGGTGAGCGCGCTGACCGTACGCCAGATCCGGCGTCGCTACCTCGTGCTCTACGGCCTGCGCTGGCTACCCGCCGGGCTGCTCATCCCCGTGATGATCCTGCTGATGCAGGAGCGCGGCCTCTCGCTCTCCCAGATCGGTCTGGTCGTCACCGCACAGGGGCTGATCGTCCTGGCGCTGGAACTGCCGACGGGCGGGTTCGCCGACGCGCTCGGCCGCAAGCCCGTGCTCGTCGTCGCCTGGGTGACCTGCGTGATCTCGCTCGTGGTCTTCGTGGTGGCCGACTCGTTCTGGCTCTTCGTCCTGTGCTGGGGGCTGCAGGGCGTCTACCGGGCACTGGACAGCGGCCCGCTGGAGTCCTGGTACGTGGACGCCACCCTCGCCGCCGACCCGGAGGCCGGGTACGAGCGTGGCCTCGGCCACGCCGGCACCGTGATCGGCGTCGCCATCGGTGCCGGCGCGCTGCTCAGCGGCGGCCTGGTGGCGCTCGGCCCGATCGGGCCGGTGAGCGCGCTGACCCTGCCGGTGCTCGCCGCCGTCGTCCTTCAGACGGTGGCGCTGGTCGCGCTGCTGATCCTGCTGGTGGAGACCCGATCGGTCAGGGGCACCGGCGCCCTACGCGCCTCGATCACCGAGGCTCCCCGGATGGTGGGGCAGGCGTTCGGGCTGCTGCGCCGCTCCCGGGTGCTGCTGGCGCTGGTGGCCGTGGAGCTGTTCTGGGGCTTCGGCATGGTCGCCTTCGAGGGGCTGCTGCCGCTCCGGCTCGCGGAGGTCGTCGGCGACGCCGACCGGGCGGCGGCGCTGCTCGGACCGGCCACCTCGGTGGCGTGGCTGGCGAACGCGGCCGGCGCCGCGCTGACCCCGCTGATGCTGCGCCACCTGGGCGCCGCGCCGAGCGCCGCGCTGCTGCGCGTCCTGCAGGGCGTAACGGTCGTCGGGATGGGCCTCTTCGCCGGCCCGGTCGGGGTGCTGATCGCCTACCTGGCCTGCTACGCCGTGCACGGCGCGTCGAACCCGCTGCACATGGGGCTCCTGCACCGTCAGGTCGACGGTCCCTACCGGACCAGTGTCATCTCGCTGAACTCGATGATGGCCGGAGGGGCCGGGGCGCTCGGCGCCGTCGTCCTGACCGCCCTGGCCGAACGTACGAGCGTCAGCCTCGGGCTGTTCGTGGGGGCCGTGGTGCTGGCCGTCGCCGCCCCGCTCTACCTGCCCGCCTGGCGGGCCGAGCGGCGGAGGCGGTCCGGCCCGGGCGGGCACGACGCCGCCGATCCCGAGCGGCCCGCGGATCGCGCCGCTGACATGGCCCTGACGAGCGGCAACGCCGACGGCGGCGGGGCAGCGCCGGCCTGACGTGACGCCGGGACGGCGGGCGGTCGCCCCGGCGGCGCGGGCCGGCGCCACGCGAGGGTGCCGGGACGATGCGCGAGCAACGGTTCCCCACGCCGGCCGGGGCGTGCCGCGCGGCTCAGGCCAGCTGCACCGAGCTGCGGGCCAGGCCCGCCGCGAAGCCGAGCCGCCGGTAGAGCCGGATCGCCCCGACGTTGACGCTGTAGACGCCGAGCGCCACGGTGTCGTGGCGGGCGAGCAGAGCCCGGGTCATGGCGGCGGTCAACGCCGCGCCCAGCCCCCGTCCCCGCCGGTCGGGGGCGACGGCCAGTCCGGCGAGGAAGCCGATGTCGCCCCGGCTGCGGTCGGCGCCGCAGGCGACGATCCGGTCGCCGTCGCGGATGCCGTACCAGTCGACGATCCTCGGGTCGCCCGGTCGCGAGGTGGTGCTCGGGAACGCCTCGTCGATCAGGGCGGTCAGCGCGGGGTGGTCGGCCCCGGTGAGCCGGGCCACCCGCTCCTCGTCGGGCTGGCGCGGCGGCGCGGCGGCACTCCAGAGGAAGTCCCACTCGTCGTGCCGGGCCACCGCCAGCCGGCCGGGCAGCGCCGCCGGGTCGAGCCGCGGCAGGTGCAGCCACTGGCCCGGCCGCAGCGCGCCCCGCGCGACCTGGTCGGCGAAGACCTCGACCGCCGGCCCGGGGGCGCCGATCGCGCCGCCGCGCGGACCGTGCTCCGCCGGCAGCAGCCAGCCCACCGCGTCGTCGCGCCGCCAGCCGCGCGGCACCTCGTCGCGGGCGAGCGCGTTCCGGACGTACGGGTGGTGACCGGCGGCTGCCAGGATGGCGTCCCGCCCCTCCAGGACCTGGTCGGCGATGATCACGTCAGCAAGCCTAGGACGGTCTCCGGCCTCCTGCCGGCGGACGCCGGTCTCCGGCCGTCGCCGGAGACCGGGCTGCTCCACGGTGGAGATTGGCGAGCGGACCGATTGGGTACATCCCGCGCCGACCCACTGGGAACCCCCACCGGAGGAACGTCATGCTCGCCATTCTCGCGGCGGTCGTTTTCGGCTTCGCCCTGCTCATCGACCTGCTGGACACCAACTTCGGTGCCCCGGACCTGTTCAACTGGAACACCCTCGTACTGATCGGCCTGCTGCTGCTCTCCCTGTACCTGGCCGGGGTCGGTCGGGGCCCGCGCGGCGGTGGCGGCGGCGGTGGCGGCCGCTGGTACCGGGGCCGGCGTCCCGGCCGCGGCTGACCGTAACCGATCATCTCGGGCCCGGCCCGACGGCGCGCTTCCGGCGTCGTCGGCCGGGCCTTGTACTGTTCCCCTGATGGAGTCCGACGCCCTCTTCTCCCTCGGTGAACCTGCCGGAGCGCCCCCCACGCCCGCGGGTTCCGTCGGTGTGGACGGGTTCACCGCGGTGGGGGAGGACTCGCCGCTGCCCGTCCGGATGCGCCCGCGCAGCATCGACGAGCTGGTCGGTCAGGATCACCTGCTCGCGCCCGGCGCCCCGCTGCGCCAGCTCGTCTCGGCCACGGCGCCGATGTCGGTCATCCTCTGGGGCCCGCCCGGCAGCGGCAAGACGACCATCGCGCACCTGGTGGCGCGGGCCACGGACCGCCGGTTCGTCGCCATGTCGGCCCTCACCGCCGGGGTCAAGGACGTGCGCGCGGTGATCGAGACCGCCCGCCGCCAGCGCCGCTCCGGCGGCCCCCAGACGGTGCTCTTCATCGACGAGGTGCACCGGTTCAGCAAGACCCAGCAGGATTCGCTGCTCGCCGCCGTCGAGGACCGCACGGTCACGCTGCTCGCGGCGACCACCGAGAACCCGTACTTCTCGGTCATCTCGCCCCTGCTGTCGCGGTGCGTGCTGCTCACCCTCCAGCCGCTGGACGACGCGGCGGTGCGCGACCTGCTGCGCCGCGCGGTCGCCGACGAGCGCGGCCTGGGCGGCGCGCTCACCCTCGAGACCGAGGCCGAGGACCATCTCGTACGCCTCGCGTCCGGCGACGTACGCAAGGCGCTGACGGCGCTGGAGGCGGCGGCGGGCTCCGCCACGGCCCTCGGCGCGGGGCGGATCGACCTCGCCACCGCCGAGCAGGCGGTCGACGTGGCGGCCGTGCGCTACGACCGGGCCGGCGACGCCCACTACGACGTGACCAGCGCCTTCATCAAGAGCATGCGCGGCTCCGACGTGGACGCCGCGCTGCACTGGCTGGCCCGGATGCTGGTCGCCGGGGAGGACGCGCGGTTCATCGCCCGTCGCCTGGTCATCTTCGCCAGCGAGGACGTCGGCATGGCCGACCCGTCCGCGCTGAGCGTGGCCACCGCCACCGCCCACGCCGTGGAGTACGTCGGGCTGCCCGAGGCGCAGCTCAACCTCGCCCAGGCGGTGATCCACCTGGCCACCGCGCCGAAGTCCAACTCGGCGACCACCGCGATCGGCGCGGCCATCGCCGACGTGCGGGCCGGCCGGGGCGGGGCGGTGCCGCGCGGGCTGCGCGACGCGCACTACTCGGGCGCCAAGGGGCTGGGGCACGGGACCGGTTACCGCTACCCGCACGACGACCAGCGCGGCGTGGTCACCCAGCAGTACGCCCCTGACGACCTCGCCGGCACCGACTACTACCGGCCCAGCCAGCACGGCGCCGAGCGCTCGGTCGCCACCCGGCTGCCGCTGCTGCGCCGTATCGTCCGGGGGCTGCCCGCGCCGGCCGCGCCCCCGGCGACGGGGACGGGAAGCGGTTCGGCGGACAACGGCCGCCGACAGACGGACACGGGCGGCGCCGACGCGGCGCGAGAGGGCGGCAGTGACACCGCCGGGGAGGGTCAGCAGTGAAATCGCGTGGTTCGGAGCGACCGGAGGACGGCCCCGAAGAGCGGCGCGACTCCCGCGCCAAGGGGCGCCGCTGGGGACGGGGCAAGGCCGAGGCCGAGCCCGAGGAGCCGATCAGCGGCGAGGAGTTCGGCTGGATCGACGACCTGCGCTCGGCCAAGCAGCAGCGCACCGAGCTGGGGCCGGGCGGGCTGGAACCCGCCTCGCCTGCCGGCCCGCGTCCGGGTGACCCGACGGCTCCCGGCCCCGCCGGGCCGCCGCCCCACCGTGGCCCCGGCCCCGCCGCCGCACCCCCGGTGCGTCGCGGTGACGCCGAGCCGCCGCGCTCCCGTCCGGTCGACGGACCCTGGCCCGGTACGCCGGAACCACCCCGGCCGGCCGGCCCCGCCGCCCCCGAGGCCGTCCCACCGCACCAGCCCGTCCGCCGCCCCCCGGCGGCCGGTCGTCCGCAACCAGGCCCGGACGGCCCGGACCGGCGGCCACGCCCCGTTCCGGGCACCCCGACGGGCCCGCAGGCGATTCCGCCGACGGGCGCACCGGCCGGCACCGCGACGGGCCCGCAGGCGACCCCGCCGGCCGGCCCCGCGCCGCCGAACCCGATCAGCATCAGCAGCATGTAGTGCTCCGCG
>NZ_JBEZEV010000111.1:8743-19685 GCF_040649055.1 Micromonospora sp. NPDC049060 | reverse complement strand
CAGCCCGGTGAGGTAGGCGAACCCGGGGGCGAAGCCGCAGAAGGCCACCCGGAACGGGGTACGCAGCAACCGGTCCACCACCGACCCGCCGGCCCGGCACCCCCGCGCGCCGGCGGACACGGACCGGCCGCCGGGCGCCTCGTCACGATCCCGCACGCGGCGTCGTCGAGACTGGCAGCGGCGCCGCCGGGCGTCGACAACGGGGAGGGGACGCGATGCGGTTCGAGGCCGGTACGGAGGTGGCCGCCGAGGCGGGACGGGTCTGGGCGGTGCTGGTCGACGTCGAGCGGTGGCCGGAGTGGACGCCCTCGGTGCGTCGGGCGCAACGGGGGGAGGCGGGACCGCTCGCGGTGGGCGCCACCGCCCGGCTCGTGCAGCCGAAGCTGCGACCGGCGGTGTGGCGGGTCACCGAGCTGACCGAGGGCCTGTCGTTCTCCTGGGTCTCGGGCAGCCCGGGGGTGCGCACGCTCGGCGAGCACCGGGTGCTGCCGCTGCCCGACGGGCGCAGCCGCGTCGAGCTGGCCATCACGCAGTCCGGGCCGCTCGCCGGGCCCGTCGGCTGGCTCTACGGCGACCTGATGCGCCGCTACCTGCGGATGGAGGCCGACGGGCTCAGGCGTCGCTGCGAGCGGGACTGACCGCCTTCTCCAGTTGGGCGAGCCGGATGCCGTTCGCGTCCGGGCGGTGCCCGACCACCTGGTAGCCGTGCCGGTGGTAGAACCGCAGGTTCTGCTCGGTGTCCGCGCCCGTGAAGAGCGCGAAGCGGCGCACCCGGGCGGCGCAGGCCGTCTCCACCGCGCGCAGCAGCCGCCCGCCGACGCCCCGGCCGTGCTGGTCCGGGGCCACGGAGAGCCGGCCGATGTGCGCGGTGTCGCCGTCGACGTCCGCCCGCACGGAACCGACCAGCCGGTCGCCGAGCCGGGCGGTGAGCACCGTCGCCGGGCCCGCCAGCGCGGCCCGCACCTCGTCCAGGGTCTCGGTCAGCGGGGGCAGGAACGGGTCGGCGTAGCGCTGTGCCTCGGTGACGTACGCGGCGCGCTGCACGGTGAGGATCTCGCCGGCGTCCGTGAGGTCGGCGGGGGCGATGCGCGGCTCGATGATCACTCCGACAGCCAACCACAGGCCGTCGGGCGGGTCGCCCGCGCCGCCCGTACGCTGGCGGTGTCCCGTCGAGCCGTGGGGGTGCGCCGTGCCGGCACTGACCTATCCGCACGTCGGCGCCACCGAGACCGGCGAGCTGCCGGCCGGCTGGCGGCACGTGCGGCACCGGGTCCGGCTGCCCGACTCCTGCTTCCCGGCCGCCGGGGACGCCGTGCTCGGCTGGCGCCTGCACCGGGCGGCCGGCATCCGGATCGACGCCGCCGCCGAGCGCGCCGCGCCCGGGGTCCGGGTGGTCTCCGGGCTGGGCGTCGGCCCGCTGCGGCTGGCCGCGCCCTGCGAGGTGGTCTGGGCCGTCGACGACGGGCGGCGGGCCGGCTTCGGGTACGGCACGCTGCCCGGGCACCCGGCGCGCGGCGAGGAGGCGTTCGTGGTCAGCCGCGACGCCGCCGGCCACGTCTGGTTCGAGGTGGTCGCGTTCAGCCAGCCGGACCGCTGGGTCATGCGCGCGGCGGGGCCGGCCGGTCGGGCCTTCCAGCGGGCGTACGCCTGGTGGCTCGGCCGCACCCTGCGCCGCCTCTGCGCCTGACCCTGACCCGCATCGTCGTCACCCCTCGGCGGGTGGCATCCGCCGCCGCGACGCCCGTCGGACGGCGGGACTCGTCAGAACCGGGCGAAGGAGCGGATCGGCATCCGCGGACCGTACTTCGGCGCCTGGACGCCACCGGCCGCCAGCAGCACGCAGACCCGCCCCCGATGCCCCCGGAACGGCTCCAGCAGGGCCAGCATCCGGGCGTCGTCGCCGCGCGGCTCACCCGCCAGGGCCCAGGCCACCGTGTTCGGCACGTGGAAGTCGCCGACGCTGACGGCGTCCGGGTCCCCGTACGCGATGCGCACCACCTCGGCGGCGGTCCACGGGCCGATGCCGGCGACGGCGGTGAGCCGGCGGGTGGCCTCGGCGGAGTCCGCGCAGCGCTCAAGCCGGTCGGCGACGGCCGCCACGCGGCGCAGCGTCTCGGCCCGGCGCTGCTCCACGCCGAACGGGTGGAACACCCAGTACGGGGTGGCCGCCACCGCCGCAGGCTCCGGCGGCAGCAGCAGCGGCTGCATCGGCCCGGGCGCCGCCTCGGCGAAGTGCCGCACCGTCGCCGCGTACGCCCGGTAGGCCTCCTTGCCGGTCACCTTCTGCTCGAAGACCGCCCGCAGCAGTTGGCGGAAGACCTGCCCGGTGGCGGGCATGCGCAGCCCACGGTGCTGGGCCGCGAGCCGCGCCACCACGGGGTGGGCGGCGGCGAGCGCCCCGAACCCGCTCACGTCGTCGCGGAGCCCGGCGATCGCGTCGGCCCACTGCACCACCCGGTCGGCACCCGGGCCGTAGCCCTCGGCGAGCAGGGCGCCGCCGGCCGGCCGCAGGGCGAGGGTGGCCGGACCGTCCGGGGTGCGGGCGGCCCACCAGAACGTGCCGGCCGCGACGCGCGCACAGGGGTCGTACGGGCTGAAGGTCAGCGCCCGGACCGACGCGGCCAGCCGGTACCCGGCGGGCGGGCGCAGCTCCCGACGCGCGGTGGGTTCGGTCCCGGTCACCCGCACATGCTGTCACGTCCCCGCCCCGTGACCGGCGACACCGCCGGGCGCACGCCGCCCCGGTGCCGTCGCCGGTCCCGGGGCGGCGACCGGCCGCGCCGGGACCAGCCACCGGGACCGTGACGTCAGTACGAGTAGTCCGAGTCGCCCTGCCCGGCCTTGTCGTCGGACGGCGGGGCGACCGGCTTCGGGGTGCCCGGCGGCAGGCAACTCAGGTTCTTCTTCCCGTCCGGCGCGACCACGAACCAGGTGCCCCCGACGCCCTGCCCCTTCCACTGGCCGGGCTTCTTGTCCCCGACGTAGCGGTAGAGCGGCCAGCCGCCGAGGGTGATCTGCCGGGTGCCGTCCTGGCGGGTGACGGTGCCGATCTTGTCGTCGGAGACGCCGTTGAGCTCCGGGTCGCCGTCGGTCAGCGCCGGGGGCCACAACTGGGCGCACTTGTCGACGCAGTTCGACGAGGGCGGGTCGTTGGTGTCCTTGTCGAAGCGGTAGAGGATCCACCCGTCCTGGTCGGTGACCACGCTGCCCATCCGGGCGACCTTCCGGCCGTTGAGCTCCTCGGTCAGGTCCGCGTCGGCGGGCGGCGCGTCGGCGGCCGGGGACGGCGAGACCGAGGGCTCGGCCGCCGCGGTGGGTTCGGCGGCGGTCACGGCGACCGGGTTGGCCGCGCCCGGGTTCGCCCCCTCGTAACCGGCGGGAGCGCAGGCCGTCAACGCGACCATCGCGCTCGCCACGATGACGGTTCGCTTCATCTGTGCCACGTGCCCTCCTCGTTGTTGCGGTTCACCGGTCAATACGGATAGAGCGTTGTCAAGGTTGAATGCGAAAGCGTGGTCGATGTCACGGGAAATCGTTGAACCGTACGGGCCGGAAATCCGTTTCCCGCGACGAGTGTGGTTTCCGTCAACAGCATTCGTGGAAACGGCACGCGGAATCGACGCCGGTCGTGAGGGCTGACCGGCGCCGATTCCGCGACGGGTGCTACATCTGCACGGTGACCAGCGGGCTCGCCACCCCGCCGGCGTCCACCGACTGCACTTGGAACTGCTTGATGTCGTCGAGCCGCGTCGACGTCGATGCCGACAGGCTCAGCTTGTCGGGGCGCGCGTTGGTGCCGTACCCGGTGCCGGGCACCGACCAGGTGGAGACCACCTCGGTGCTGTTGTTCCTCCGCACCACGACGAGCCGGCACGTCCGGGGCCCGGGCAGCTTGGCGAGGATGAAGTCCACGCCCGTGCCGAAGTCCTTCGACACGACGAAGAAGGTCGCCTCGACGCCGGTGGTCGGGTCGACGACGTTTACCGGATCGCCCTCCGGCAACGTCCCGCCGATGTCCGGGTCGTTCGGATCGCTGGAGCGGCCGACCGTCGGCGGGGCGACCTGCGCGGTGGCGGTCGGCTCGGCCACCACCTCGGGGGCACTGTCGCCGGCGATGCGGGCGAAGCCGAGCCCGGTCGCCCCACCGAGGACCAGCACCGCCGCCGCCGTGGCGAGCAACTGCCGGAACCGGTTGCGCCGCCGGTGGGCGCGGACCGCGACCAGCGTCCGGTCCAGCAGGGCCGGGTCGGTGCGGGTCTGCTCCAGCGCGGCCATCGTCTCGCCGTCGATGTCGGAGAGCAGGCCCACGACCGGCACCATCGTCTCCAACTCGGCGGCGCACGCCCAGCAGGTGGCGAGGTGCTCCTCGAACCGTTCCGTGTCGCGCTCGTCCAGCACGCCGAGCGCGTACGCCGCGACGTCCATGTGGTCCGCCCGGCTCATTCCGTCACCCCCCGTTCCTGCAGAGCCGTGCGCAGCGCGCGCAGCGCGTAGTAGACCCGCGACTTGGCGGTGCCGAGCGGAAGGGCCAGCTCCTCGGCCGCCTCCGGCACCGTCCGACCCCGGAAGTACGTGGCCACCAGGATCTCCCGGTGCGACTGGCTCAGCGTACGCAGCGCGTCCGCCACCGTCATCGTGCGCAGCACCCGGTCGGTGCTGTCCGCCTCGGCGAACGCCGTGAGGTCCCGGTCGTACGTCTCGGCGGGCCGGGCCTGCACGCTGCGGTGCTCGTCGATGGCGATCCGCCGGGCCACCGTGACCAGCCACGGCCGCAGCGAGCCCTGCCCCTGCACGCCCAGCCGGTGCGCGTTGCGCCACGCCCGCAGCAGCGTCTCCTGGACGATGTCCTCCGCCCGCTGCCGGTCGCCGCCGGTGAGCCGCATGACGAACGCCAGCAGCGGCCCGGCGTGCTCGGCGTAGAGCAGCCGGATCAGGCGATCCGAGTGACCCGCCTCGGTGGACGGTGCCGCCTGGTGGCGCCCCGGGGCGGATTTCGGCGTCACCGGCCCATTCTGGCGAGGCGCCTGGCGGGCGTCGACCCCGCGTGCCGCCGCGTCCGGCCGGGGCTGGGACCGCGCGGACATCCAGTCCGGTCGCGCCCTGTCGCCGTGCCAACCGGCCGCCACCGCGTGCATGCAGACCTCCGGGTGTCCGATGACATCGGCCGCCTCCCACGGGCACGGCCGCCCGTTGGTACGCAGCGCCCACGCGAACGGATCAACGGCACACGGAAAAGATTCGGCTCCCGCACCCCCGGACTCCGCTCAGCGGCGCACGGAGAAGATCCCGGGCGGCGGCGGGGTGGAGTCGGTGGCGTCGGCGTCGCGGACGACCGGCGCCCCGCCCGCGAAGCGGTCGAGTTCCCCGCCGGCCAGCACCCGACCGGGGAACCAGTCCCCGGCGGCGCGCCGGGTCAGCTCCGGCACCGGCGGCTCGACCCGGCCGGCCACCAGCACCAGGTTGCCGTAGCGCCGCCCGCGCAGCACCGCCGCGTCGCCGACGAGGCAGGCCCGGGGCAGCACCGACCGGAGGGTGGCGACCTGCGCCCGGGCGTGGCGCAGCGGCGGGCCGTCGGCGACGTTCGCCAGGTGGAAGCCGGCGGGCCGCAGCACCCGGGCCACCTCGGCGGCGTACTCCACCGAGGTCAGGTGGGCCGGGGTGCGGGCACCGGCGAAGACGTCGGCCACCACGACGTCGTAGCTGGCGTCCCGGCTGGCGGCGAGCACCGCACGGGCGTCGGCCACCCGCACCTTGAGCCGGGGATCCGGCTGCCACGGCAGGGCCTGGCGGACCAGCTCCACCAGCGCGCCGTCCACCTCGACCACCCGCTGGGTGGAGCCGGGCCGGGTGGCCGACACGTAGCGGGGCAGGGTCAGCGCGCCGCCGCCGAGGTGCAGCACCCGCAGCGGCGCGCCGGCCGGTGCCAGCAGGTCGATCGCGGCGGCGAGCCGCCGGACGTACTCGAACTCCAGGTGCGTGGGGTCGGCCAGGTCCACGTGCGACTGCGGGGCGCCGTCCAGCAGCAGCGTCCACGATCCCGGCCGGTCCGGATCGGGCACCAGCTCGGCCTGGCCGGTGTCCACCCGCGCGGCCACGGTGTCGGCCGCCCGCTTGCGTCCCATCAGCGCCGTCCCCGGGCGGCGGCGGTGAGCACCCGGTGCAGCAGCCGCGCGTCGCCGAGCAGCGCCCGCAGCCGGCGCTCCAGGCCGGCGATCGGGATCAGGTTCTGCGGCGCCCGCGGGTCCTTGTAGGGGGTGGAGGCGAAACGGGGCAGCGTGACCAGCGACAGGTCCGCAAGCCCCACCGCCTCGTCGACGCTCAGCTCGGCGGAGCACTCCATCCGGACGATGCCCGCCCACGGCGCGCCGAGGGCCACCGGCAGCCGCAGATACCACGACCAGCCGCCCCAGGCCGTGCCGAGCTTGAACACCGGGGAGCGCTCACCGGCCGCCAGCTGAGTGACCACGGCGGTCAGCCGGGCGTCCAGGTACTGGCTGTGCTGGGTCTTGATGTAGCCGACCGTGCGCGGCAGCTGTCGCCGGTTGCGCAGCGGGCCGTCGACCACCAGCAGGTCGCCGTCGGTGCGCGCCGCCCCCGAGACCTCCACCTCGAGCGCGGTCAGCGGCCCCTGCACGGCGGCCGGGAGCTTGTTCAGCTCGCCCGTGCCGCTGACCCGGTGCACCGGGTAGCGGACGCTGCCGGCCACCACGTCCACCGCCGAGGGGCTGGCCGTGAACAGCCCCCGGCCGACCCGCGCGCCGGCCAGCTGCGCCGCGCCGCGCTCCAGGTCGCACCGGACCACCCCGGCGGCGTACGAGGCGGCCAGGCCGGGGAAGGACGCCCCGTCGTCCTCCGCCGTCCACACGCTCGCGTCGATCCGGCGCACCCCGTCGACGAGCAGCACCACGTCGGGGGCCCGTACGCCGGGACGCGGCCCGATCGCCCGCCAGTCGACCGCCGGCAGCTCGGCGTCCGCGTCGACCTGGGCGCTGCTCGGCGCCGCGGGACCGCCGCCGCCCGCCGCCTCGAACGAGGCGCCGTACGCCGGATCCCACGCGTCGACGAAGAACCGGGGATCGGTCACCGCAGCGGACCTCCCGTCGCGCGTGCCGGGGCCCCGCTCACCGGCCGGTCCGCTCGACGCGCGCCGACCGGGCGTCCTTGCGGACCTCGAAGCGGACCGGGATGCGTTCGGCCAGGGCCGGCACGTGGGTGACCACCCCGACCATCCGGTCGCCCCGGGCGGCCAGGCTCTCCAGTGTGGCGGCCACCGTGTCGAGGGTGGCCGCGTCGAGCGTGCCGAAGCCCTCGTCCAGCACGATCGACTCCAGGCTCGCCGCCGTCGTGGACAATCCGGCGAGCTGCTCCGACAGCGCCAGTGCCAGCGCCAGCGACGCCTGGAAGGTCTCGCCGCCGGACAGGGTGCGTACGCCCCGGCGCAGCCCCGCGTCGTGGTGGTCGACCACGAAGAACTCGCCCTTGTCGTGCACCAGGTCGTACTGCCCGCCGGAAAGCTCCCGCAGGATGCCCGAGGCGCCGTCGACAAGCAGGTCCAACGCCTCGGCGAGCAGCCACCGCTCGAAGTTGTTGGCCCGCAGGTGCCCCGCGAGGGCCCGCGCCACCTGCGCCTCGCGCTCGTAGCCGGCCCGCTGCTCGCGCAGGTCACCCGCCTGCTCCCGGCGCCGCTCCAGCTCGCGCAGGTCGGCCTCGGCCCGCTCCAGGGCGCGGTCGGTGGCGCGTAGCGGATCGTCGGTGGGCGGCAACCCGGCGGCGGCGAGGAAACCCGCGATGCGCTCGCCGACGCCGGCGGCCACCGCCTCGGCCTGCGCCACCGCGGCGGCCCGCCCGGCCCGCTCCGCGCGGCGGCGCCCCGACTCGTCGCCGGCCCATCCGGTCAGGGCGGCCCACGCGGCGCCCAGGTCCTCCCGGTCCGCCGTCGGCGGCCCGAACCGGGCCAACCCGTCGCGGGTCGCGTCGAAAGCCCGCCAGGTCGCCCGCAGCCGCTCCTCGGCGGCGTCCACGGCCGCCCGGGCCCGCCGGGCGGCGTCCCGGCCGCCCCGCACCGCCGCCGCCGACTCCTCCAGCGCCCGGCGCATCCGCGCGTGGTCGTCCAGCTCGCCGCGCAGCACCGCCGGCTCGGCCGCCTCGGCCAGCTGGTCGTCCAGCTCGGCCAGCCGGGCCTGCACCTGGTCCTGCCGGGCCCGCGCGCGCAGCAGCACCCGCTCCAGCTCCCGGGCCGCGCCGTCGCGTTCCTGCACCACGGACTGGGCGGCCTTGCTGGCGGCCCGCGCCGCCCGTCCCGCCGCCGTCGCGGCGGCCACCGCCGAGTCGGCCGGCACCGCCGGCACCGACGCGACGGTCTGCTCGCAGACCGGGCAGGCGGCCCCGGCGCGCAGGTGCGCGCGCAGCGCCACCGCCTGGTCGGTCGCCTTCGCCTCCTCGTGGGCGCGGAAGGCCGCCTCCAGCTCCGCCTCGGTCCGCTCGGCCGCCGCCCGCGCCTCGGCCAGCGCCGCCACCGCCGCGCCGTGCTCGGCCTGCGCCCCGGTCACCGCCGCGCGGACCGCCTCCGCCTCGCCGGCCAGCTTCTCCCGATCGGTGTACGCCCGCAGCAGCAGCCGCAGCGCGCTCTCGTCACCGGCGGCGGCCAGCTCGCCGCGCAGCTTCTCCTCCCGCTCCTCGGCCAGCGACACGGCCGTCGCCGCCTCGTCCGCGCCGGCCCGCGCCGCCGCGACCGCCCGGGTCACCTCCGCCACCCCGTCCGGCGCGCGCACGGCGGCCAGCACCGCCAGGTCGGCGTCGAGGGCCGCCAGGGCCGCGCCCGCCTCCCGCGCCGTCGCCCGGGCGGCCTCCAGCTCCGGTACGGCGCCCGCCACCGACCCGGCCAGCTCCCGCATCCGGTCGACCTGCCCGGTCGCCGCCTCCAGCGCGGCGTCGTCGACGCCGGTGAGCCCGGCGAGGGCCTGGTCGACCGCCTCCAGCTTCGCCTCGGCCTGCGCGGCCCGCGTGGTCGCCCGCTTCTGCACGTCCTCGTAGACCCCGAGGCCGAGCAGGTTGACCAGGATCTGCTGCCGGGTGGCCGGCTTGGCGTGCAGGAAGTCCGCGAACTGCCCCTGCGGCAGCACCACGCAGCTGGTGAACTGCTCGTACGGCAGCCCGACCGCCTCCAGCACCGCCTGCTCCATCTCGGCGGGGGTGCCGGCCACCACCTCGCCGAGGTCGTCGGGGCTCAGCCCGGTGTCGAGCTTGGTCACGTCGAAACCGGCCGGCATCAGCTGCAACCCGGCGTTGGCCGTCTTGACGTTGCCCCGGCCGTCCCGGCGGACCACCCGGGTCGCCACGTAGCGGGAACCGGCGGACTCGAAGACCAGCCGCACCCGCGCCTCCGTGGCCGACGGCGCCAGGGCGTTGCCCAGCCCTCGGGTCCCACCCCAGCGGGGCACCGTGCCGTAGAGGGCGAAGCAGATGGCGTCCAGCACCGTCGACTTGCCGGAGCCCGTCGGCCCCACCAGCGCGAAGAAGTCGGCGTCGGTGAAGTCGATAGTGGTCTCGTCGCGGAAGACGGTGAAGCCCGCCATGTCCAGCCGCATCGGCCGCATCAGTGCTCGACCTCCTCGAAGAGCTCGTCGAAGAGCTCCCGCACCCCGTCGTCGGTGTGCCCCCGGCTGTCGAGGTAGTCGGCGAAGAGCTGCCGGGGCGAACGGCCCGCCCGCTGCGCCACCCGGGTGCCGCTGCCCGGGGCGGGCAGCAACTCCGGGTCGATCCGGATCTCCAGGGCCTGCGGGAGCAGCTCCTGCACCTCCTCGCGCAGCCCGGCGCGCGGCTGCTCCCGGACGTACACGCGCAGCCAGGCGTCCGGCACCTGCATCTCGGCGAGCTGGGCCAGGGTGCCCCGGACCGTCCGCAGCGTGGTGGCGGCGGTCACGGGCACCTCGCGGACCTGCGCCGCCGTGGTCGCGGTGACCTCGACGACGGTCACCGACGGCACGTTCTCCTGCTCGCCGAAGTCGACCGCCAGCGGGCTGCCGCTGTAGCGGATCGGGCAGGGGCCCTGCACCCGCTGCGAGCGGTGCAGGTGGCCCAGCGCCACGTAGTGCGCAGTCCCCGGGAACACGGTCGCCGGCACCGCGTAGCCCAGCACGGTGTGCGCGTCGCGCTCCCCGCCGCCCGTGGTCGCGCCCACCACGGTCAGGTGGGCGGTGACCAGGTGCACCCGGTCCGGCTCGGTGAAGCTCTCGGTCAGCCGGCCCAGCACCCGGCCCAGGTGGTCGGCGTACGTCTGGGTGGTCTCGGCGGCGGTCAGCTCGTACATCTCCACGGCGCGGATGGCGTAGCGCTGGGAGAGGAACGGCAGCGCGGCCAGCCGCCAGCGCTCCCCGCCGGCGGTGGTGCCGTCGATGACGTGCTCGTCGGGGTTGTCCCGGACCCCGCCGCGCAGGGTGATCCCGGCGGCCTCGGCCCACGGCCGCAGTGCGTCGAGGGCCTGGCCGTTGTCGTGGTTGCCGCCGATGGCCACCACGTCGGCGCCGGTGCGGCGCAGCGCGGTCAGGGCCCGGGTGACCAGCCGGGTGGCCTCGGGCGTCGGGGCGGCGGTGTCGTAGAGGTCACCGGCGACGATGACCAGGTCGGGTGACTCGGCGCGGGCGACGTCGATCACGCCGGCCAGGACCCGCTTGTGCTCCTCGGCCCGCGACTGCCCCTTGAGGACCTTGCCGACGTGCCAGTCGGAGGTGTGCAGGATCTTCACGGTGCCGACCTTTCGTTCGCGACTGCGGGGCTCACTCGCTGCGCTCGCTCACTCCTCGCGCTCACCGGTGCCAGCCTTTCGTTCGCGACTGCGGGGCTCGCAAGCTCACTCCTCGCGCTCACCGGTGCCAGCCTTTCGTTCGCGACTGCGGGGCTCGCAAGCTCACTCCTCGCGCTCACCGGTGCCAGCCTTTCGTTC
>NZ_JBEZEV010000111.1:0-8643 GCF_040649055.1 Micromonospora sp. NPDC049060 | reverse complement strand
GCGACTGCGGGGCTCGCAAGCTCACTCCTCGCGCTCACCGGTGTCTCCCCTAGAAGGGGATGTCGTCGTCGGAGGTGCCGCCACCGGAGCCGACGACGGCGAACGGGTCGACGGACTGGGTGATCGACCGGAGCGTCTCGGACGGGGCGCGGCCGGCCTCGGAGACCCGGGTGGCCCAGGCCGGGAACGGGAACTCCAGGCAGAGCGGCACCGGGATGTCGGGCTGGTTGACGAACATCGTGCCCGGCTTGGCCAGCAGCGCGCGTTGGCGTTGGGCGGGCGGCAGGAAGCCGTACTCCGGGCGGGACGCCTCGGCCGGGTCGAGCCGGCCCACCACCCGGATCGCCGAGTTGGTGACGATCCGCCGCTCCACCTCGCTCGCCGTCTGCTGGGCGCCGACCAGGATCACCCCGAGCGAACGGCCCCGCTCGGCGATGTCGAGCAGCACCTCCTTGATGGGGGAGGAGCCTTCACGGGGGGCGTACTTGTTGAGCTCGTCGAGCACCACGAAGAGCAGCGGCTTGGCGGTGCCGGCCTTCTCCTTGCGCTCGAACTCGCTCTTGAGCGTCACGCCGACCACGAACCGCTGCGCGCGGTCCGGGAGGTTGTGCAGGTCCACCACGGTGACCTGGGCGCTCTCGGCGGTGTTGATCGAGTGCGGGCGGCGGGTGGCCAGGTCGCCCCGGATCAGCCGGGACAGGTCCTTCTTGCTGCCGATCAACCGCCGGGCGAACGCGTTGACCGTGCCCAGCCCGACGGCGCTGCCCGCCCAGTCGGAGCGGGTCTCGTCGTCGTTGAGCTGCTCGACGACGTGGTCGACCAGGTCGGCGTACGAGCCGAGCCGCACCCCGTCGATGCTGATGCCGCCGTCGGCGGGCTGCGCGTGCCGGGCCAGGTGGGCGGTGACCGAGTGCACCACCATCGTG
Organism: Micromonospora sp. NPDC049060; assembly: GCF_040649055.1. NCBI lineage: Bacteria > Bacillati > Actinomycetota > Actinomycetes > Micromonosporales > Micromonosporaceae > Micromonospora > Micromonospora sp. NPDC049060. Next base: position 7,717 of record NZ_JBEZEV010000111.1, on the reverse strand, counting down.
TACTGCTGGCGTTCGTCGTCGGCGTCGGCGAACACGTAGGGCAGCAGGCGGTCGGCGCAGAACTCGCTCAGCGTCCAGTAGAAGCTGTCCACCCCGGTGAGGCGGCTGCTCACGTCGGGCGTGCCGGAGGAGTCGCCCACCCGGGGCGGGGCGTAGACCCGCACGTCCGGGAACGCGCCGGCGGCCAGGCCGAGCTTCGCGTACGCGGCGCGGGTGGGGTCGTCCAGCCGGGTGTTGGGATGGTCGAGGAAGAGCAGGTCCTCGCCCTTGACGTTGAAGATGAGCGCCTTGGCGTTGACGGCGTCGCCGCCCAGCACGCCGGAGCGGAAGACCGAGTAGAGCAGGAAGGTGGCGAAGCTCGTCTTCGTGGCGACCCCGGAGATGCCGGAGATCGACACGTGCGCGCCCCGGCTGCCGTCGAGGAAGTCGGCGTTGAGGTAGACCGGCACCCCGTCGCGGCCCATGCCCATCGGGATGCGCCGCTCCATCCGGTCGAAGTGCAGCGCCCGGGCCCGGGCGTCGCCCTCGGCGCGGTGCACCACCGCACCGGGCGACGGCGGCACGTAGAGCTCCGGGTCGACGCGGGTCGTGGTGATCTCGGCGGCCTCCTGCACCTGCGCGGGCAGCGTGCCGTCGGCGATGGCGAAGACGTCGGAGTCGAACTGGGCGCCCTCGTGCCGGGCGCGGACCTGGGTGACCACCCCGGCGATCGTCACCGGCTCGCGGTCGGGCAGCTCCCGCCGGGTCACCACGACGTCGTCGAGCTGGAGGTAGCTGTCGGGGGAGACCGCGGTCCAGAACTGCAGGGGGGTGGCATCGGCGGTGCCCAGCACCCGGCCGACCACCTCGCCCGGGCCGTCGAACCCGTCGTCAGTCATCGGGCAACTCCGGTCGGCTGGTCGTCGCGGTCGGGGCACACGCCCTGCATCCTGCCCGAGGAGTACGACACGTTGCCACGCGACGCGGCGGACGCCACCCCGCCATCGGCACCCGTCAACCGCAGGGTGCCCGACCGGTCACGGTCGGTCGCGGGCGTAGCGGAGCATGAGCACCCCGTCGGCGGCGGCGAGCACGTGTCGCAGCGGCAGGTGGCGTACGTCGCTGGCGTCGCCGGCGGTGATCCGCCCCGGGCCCGCCCCGGCCAGCAGCGGGGCGACGGTGAGGCAGACCTCGTCCACGAGGTCGGCGGCGGTGAGCGCGCCGAACAGCTGCGGGCCGCCCTCGCAGAGCACCTGGTCGAGGCCGCGGCGGCGCAGCTCGGCCAGACCCGCCGCGAGGTCGACCCGGTCGTCGCCGCAGCGCACCACGTCGGCGACCTTGGTCAGGCCGGGCGGTGCCACGGCGTCGGCCCGGGTGAGCACCACGGGCCGCACCGGCGCGTCGGCGAACGCGGCCTGCGCCGGGTCGAGGTCGAGCGAGCCGGAGACGACGACCAGCGTCGGATACTCGGCGAGCCCGTGCTCGCGGCGCCACGCCCGGCGCCGCTCGTTGAGGCGTACCGCCCGGTAGCCCTCGTGCCGCAGCGTGCCGGCGGCCACGAGCAGGGCGTCGCAGAGCATGCGCAGCAGCCCGAAGACGCGCTTGTCCGCCTCGCCGGAGAGCCCGGCGGAGTAGCCGTCGACGGAGACACCGCCGTCCACGCTGGTCACGAAGTTCATCCGCAGGTGGGGGCGGTCGGAGCGGCCGTAGAGCGCGGTGAGCGCGGCGTCGTCCAGCGGTCGCGCCGACGCCTGCGGCCAGAGCGCCGAAATCGGGATTCCGACGTTCATTCGCCGGCCGGACCGGTGACCGGAGGGGTGGGTCGGGGGGTACGGTGCTGGCAGTCGCACCAGTTCCGCCCCGGACAGTCGTCGTGCCGCCTGGCCCGGCACGCTCGGCAGATCATGCCCGCAGCCTATGCCGAGGAAGGATGGGACAGCATGCCGCGTCAGATCTTCCAGCTGAAGATTTCCCTGGCCGGGGTCCGGCCGCCCGTCTGGCGCAGGGTGCTCGTCCCGGGCGGCTACACCCTCGACCGGCTGCACCGGGTGGTGCAGCACGCCATGGGCTGGCGGGACTGCCATCTGCACTCGTTCGAGATCGAGGGCCGCCAGTACGGCGCGCCCGATCCGGACGGCGAGCTGGCCCTGCGCGACGAGTTGGACGTCCGCCTCGACGCGGTGCTCGGCAAGGGCAGCCGCTTGCATTACACGTACGACTTCGGCGACTGGTGGGAGCACGACCTGGTGGTGGAGGACGCCTGCACGGCCGATCCGGACGAGCGGTACCCGTCCTGCCTGGACGGCGAGCGGGCGTGCCCGCCCGAGGACGTCGGCGGCCCGGCCGGCTACCACGCGCTGCTGGCCGCGCTGGCGGATCCGGCTCACCCCGGGCACCGGGAGGCGCGGGACCGGGTGGGCGACCGGTTCGACCCGGTCGCCTTCGACGCGGGCCGCGCCGGCACCCTGCTGCGCCGCTTCTGCTGAACCGCCCCGCCGCCCCCGCCGCTGGACCCCTGCGCCGCCCTCGCCGCGCAGCCCCGCCGCCGCCGCTGAACCGCTTCGGCTGAGACGCGTTCCGGTCGCCTCGGCTGTGGCGCGTGCCGGGCCGGACTCAGGGTACGCGACGGGCCGCTCAACGTGTCCTCCGTCCGCGCCCGGACGTGCTGAACCGCTTCAACGGGGCGGGTGCGCAGGTGGCGCCGCCCGGCGGGTCGGCCCGCGACGTGCGGCAGTCGGGGCGTACGCACACGCGGTAACGATCTGGGAACGCTCCCATAGGCCTATTGACACCTCCGACACCCGCCGGCAATCTCATGGGAGCGCTCCCGCGAACGTGGCACGACTCACCCGCGCCCCGCTCCGGACGTCGACCGCCGGCCCCGACCGGTGCCGACGGCGCGTATGGCACCCCCCACCACACCCAGTCAGCCTCACCACCGAAAGAGGGGTCTCCGATGAGCCTCACCACGCGGCGTACCCGCATGGCGGCTGCCGCCCTGGCCGCGATAACCGCCATCGGCGGTCTCGCGGCCTGCGGCAAGGACGACGACGCGCCGGCGGCCGGCGAGAAGCCCGCCAAGCTGGTCGTCGACACGTTCGGCGAGTTCGGTTACGACGAGATCATCAAGCAGTACGAGAAGGACACCGGCATCAAGGTCGAGCTGCGCAAGACCGCCCAGCTCAACGAGTACCGGCCGAAGATCGTGCGGGCGCTCGCCACCGGCAAGGGCGCGGCCGACGTGGTCGCCCTGGAAGAGGGCATCCTCAACGAGTTCAAGGCCAACCCGGCCAACTGGGCCGACCTCGCTCCGCTGGTCTCCGACCACAGCAAGGACTACCTGCCCTGGAAGTGGGAGCTGGGCAAGGCGCCTGACGGCCGGCTGATCGGCCTGCCGACCGACGTCGGCAGCCTCGCCGTCTGCTACCGCCGGGACCTCTTCCAGGCGGCCAAGCTGCCGGTCGAGCGGGACCAGGTCGCGGCCCTCTGGCCGGACTGGAACGCCTTCATCGAGACCGGCAAGAAGTACCGCACCGCCACCGGCAAGGGCCTGCTCGACTCGGTCACCACCGCCGCCAGCGCGGTGATGTTCCAGCAGGGCGGCGACCTGTTCTACGACAAGGACGACAACGTCGTCGCGGACAAGAGCGCGGCGGTGAAGACCTCCTGGGACACCGCGGTCGCGATGGCCGACGCCAACATCACCGCCGAGACGGCCACCTGGTCGCCGGAGTGGTCGGCCGGCTTCAAGCAGGGCACCTTCGCGGCGACCTTCTGCCCGTCGTGGATGCTCGGCATCGTCGCGGACAACTCCGGCCCGCAGAACAAGGGCAAGTGGGACGTCGCCCCGGTGCCCGGTGGCGCCGGAAACTGGGGTGGCTCCTGGCTCGGCGTGCCGACCCAGAGCAAGTACCCCAAGGAGGCGGCGAAGCTCGCCGAGTACCTGACCAACGCGCAGAGCCAGGTGGCGGCGTTCAAGCTCAAGGGCCCGCTGCCGACCAACCTGGAGGCGCTGAAGAACCAGGAGTTCCTCGCCTACACCAACGAGTACTTCAACAACGCGCCGACCGGCAAGATCTTCGGTGAGAGCGTTGCCAAGATCCAGCCGCTGCACCTCGGCCCGAAGCACCAGGCGGTGAAGGAGAACGCGTTCGAGCCGGCGCTGCGCTCGTACGAACAGGGACAGGCCACGAAGGACAAGGCCTGGGAGCAGTTCGCGAAGGACGCCAAGACGCAGGGCGCCTTCTGACCCACCTCGTCGCCAGGTGGCGTCCGGGTCCACACACCCGGACGCCACCAGCGCCGTCCCCGTTCCGCCCCGGACGCCATCGGCGCCGTCCCGTTTTCGCGTAAGAGCGCCTGGGCGTCGGCGCGCGCCCGTGCCGACGCCGGGAAAGGACCCCGCATGAGCCTCTCGGCCACGACGGCGCCGCCGTCTCCCGCCGCACCGCCACCCCGCCCGCCCGCGCGGCGCCGGTCCCGGTCGCACTCGCTGACCCGGCTGGACCTCAAGTACTCGCCGTACCTCTACATCGCGCCGTTCTTCGTGGTCTTCGGCATCTTCGGGCTCTACCCGATGCTGCGGACCGCCTGGATGTCCCTGCACGACTGGAACCTGATCGGCGAGCACAGCTTCATCGGGTTCGACAACTACGTCGCCCTGGTCAAGGACGAGTACTTCTGGAACGCCACGCTCAACACCTTCGGCATCTTCCTGCTGTCGACCATCCCGCAGCTGCTGCTCGCCCTGTTCCTGGCGAACCTGCTCAACCGCACCTTCCTGCGCGCGCGCACGCTGTTCCGGATGGCGATCTTCATGCCGAACGTGGTCTCGGTGGCCGCCGTGGCGATCGTCTTCGGCATGCTCTTCCAGCGCGACTTCGGCGTCATCAACTGGCTGCTGAGCTTCGTCGGGATCGACGCGGTCGACTGGGACGCCGAGCGCTGGAGCTCCTGGACCGCCATCGCCTCCATGGTCAACTGGCGGTGGACCGGCTACAACACCCTGATCCTGCTCGCGGGCATGCAGGCCATCCCGCGCGACCTGTACGAGGCGGCGGCGCTCGACGGCGCCAGCCAGTGGAAGCAGTTCTGGCGGATCACCCTGCCGATGCTCACGCCGACCTTCGTCTTCGTGGTGATCCTCTCCACGATCGGCGGGCTCCAGCTCTTCACCGAGCCGCTCGTCTTCGCCAACGGCAACATCATCGGCGGCGACCAGCGCGAGTTCCAGACCCTGGCGATGTACATGTACGAGCTGGGCATCGAGAACCTCAACACCGCCGGCTACGGCGCCGCGGTCGCCTGGGCGATGTTCCTGATGATCGCCCTCGTATCGGGGATCAACTTCCTGCTCGTCCGCCGCACGGTGAAGTGAGGAACGCCCAGATGAACTCGGCATCCCGGCGCCTGTGGCGCACCAGCCCGCTGACCTACGTCGCGCTCGTCCTGGCGACGCTGTTCTCGATCTACCCGTTCTACTACATGGTGGTCATCGCCACCCGCAGCCTGGACTCGATCAACGACGTCCCGCCGCCGGTCACGCCGGCCGGGTCGTTCGGCGACAACTTCGGCCGCGTGCTCGACAACGACGCGGCGAACTTCCTCACCGGCCTGCTCAACTCGGTGATCGTCTCCGGCATCGTGACGGTCTCCGTGGTGATCACCGGTTCGCTGGCCGGCTTCGCCTTCGCCAAGCTGCGTTTCCGGGGCCGCAACGCCCTGCTGCTGACGATCATCGTCACCATGATGATCCCGACGCAGCTCGGCCTCATCCCGCTCTGGGGCATGATCCAGGACCTCAACTGGTTCGACACCCTCTACGCGGTGACCGTGCCGTTCCTGGTCAGCGCGTTCGGCGTGTTCATGATGCGGCAGTACGCCACCCAGGCCATCTCCGACGAGCTGATCGAGGCGGGCCGGGTGGACGGGGCGAGCACCTTCCGCATCTACTGGAGCATCGTGCTGCCCGCGCTGCGGCCGGCCGCCGCCGTGCTCGGCCTGCTGACGTTCATGGAGACCTGGAACTCGTTCCTGTGGCCGTACGCGGTGCTCACCTCCGAGAACCCGACGCTCCAGGTCTCGCTGGCCTTCCTGTCGTACGCCTACTACACCGACTACTCGCAGGTGTTCGCCGCCACGGCGGTCGGCACTCTACCGTTGGTGATCGTGTTCATCGTGTTCGGCCGCCAGATCGTGGGCGGCATCATGGAAGGTGCCGTCAAGTCGTGAGCAACCCCGCCAGCCCACCCGCCGTCGGCGTCTTCGAGGACCGTCCGCCGCTGACCTTCCCGCCCGGCTTCCTCTGGGGCGCGGCCACCGCCGCGTACCAGATCGAGGGCGCGGCGGCCGAGGGCGGTCGGACCCCGTCGATCTGGGACACCTTCAGCCACACCCCGGGGCGGGTCGTCGAGGGGCACACCGGCGACGTCGCCTGCGACCACTACCACCGGCTGGGCTCCGACGTCGCGCTGATGGCCGAGCTGGGGCTGAAGTCGTACCGGTTCTCGGTCTCCTGGCCGCGGGTGCAGCCGGGCGGCACCGGCCCGGCCAACGCCGAAGGGCTCGACTTCTACCGGCGGCTCGTCGACGAACTGCTGGGGCACGGGATCGAGCCGTGGCTGACCCTCTACCACTGGGACCTGCCGCAGCCGCTGGAGGACGTCGGCGGCTGGCCGGCCCGGGACACCGCCGCGCGGTTCGCCGACTACGCCACGCTGGTCGCCGACGCGCTCGGCGACCGGGTGCGCTACTGGACCACGCTGAACGAGCCGTGGTGCTCGGCGTTCCTCGGCTACGGCTCCGGGGTGCACGCGCCGGGCCGCTCGGACGGCGCGGACGCCGTACGGGCCGGACACCACCTGATGCTCGGCCACGGCCTCGCGGTGCAGGCGCTGCGCGCGGCCCGGCCGACCGCCGAGGTCGGGGTGACGGTCAACCTCTACCCGGTCACCCCGGCCAGCGAGGCGCCCGCCGACGTCGACGCCGCGCGGCGCATCGACGGGCTGGCCAACCGCTTCTTCCTGGACCCGCTGCTGCGCGGGTCCTACCCGGCGGACCTGATGGCCGACCTCGCCAAGGTCACCGACTTCGGGCACGTGCGCGACGGGGACCTGGCGACCATCTCCACCCCGCTGGACGTGGTCGGCGTCAACTACTACAGCCGCCACGTCGTCGCCGCGCCGGACCCCGACGCCGAGCCGGAGCCGTACTGGCGGGCGCCGTCGTGCTGGCCGGGCAGCGAGGACGTCCGGTTCGTCACCCGCGGCGTCCCGGTGACCGACATGAACTGGGAGATCGACGCCCCCGGCCTGGTGGAGACGCTGCGCCGGGTGCACGAGGAGTACACGGACCTGCCGCTCTACGTCACCGAGAACGGCTCGGCCTTCGTGGACGAGGTGGTCGACGGGCGGGTCGACGACGCCGACCGGCTGGCGTACTTCGACGCCCACCTGCGCGCCGCGCATGAGGCGATCGAGGCCGGGGTGCCCCTGCGCGGGTACTTCGCCTGGTCGCTGATGGATAATTTCGAGTGGGCCTGGGGCTACACCAAGCGGTTCGGGATGGTCCACGTCGACTACGACACCCAGGTCCGCATCCCCAAGTCCAGCGCCAGGTGGTACGCCGAGGTGATCCGACGCAACGGTCTGGCCGCACAATAGGCCAGGGCCAGCCATCAACGGGCGGCCCCGGGGGCCCCCCCCCCCGGGGGGCGCCGGGGGCGGGCCGCCGGCCGATA
>NZ_JBEZEV010000110.1:0-19809 GCF_040649055.1 Micromonospora sp. NPDC049060 | reverse complement strand
CTTCGGCCCCCCCCCCGGGTTGGGGACGGGGGGGGGTCGTGGGTGTTTGCCCTTTTTTGCACGGCCCCGGCGGGCGGGCCCGGCCCCCAGTCGCCTCGTCACTCAGGCAGTGCGGTTCGCGCTCCACGGCGGCTACAGCATCGGCTCGTCCGGACTGATGGAGCAGGAGCAGGACGCCAGGCACGCGCTGATCCGGGACGCCCCGGTCTCGGGGATCGCGACGGTGTCGCGCATGACCGTCACGGTCAGGCCGCTGAGGTCGAGATCGTCGAGCTCGAACTCGTCGTCTTCTCGTTCGATCGGCATGTGGTCACCTCCCTTCGAGGTGGGATGAGGCCCGGGCACGCCGGGATGGCAGAGATTCTTCCGGCGGCCGGTGCGGGGCGTCGTCAGTAGTTCTGCCGACATCACTACTTACCCACGCTCGGGGGCCACCGCTGCGTGTCCGGCCGGGGCCCCGCCCCTGGGCGACCCCCTCGGTGGGTTACGTGTCATCCTGCGCAGGACGCCCGGACCGCCATGGCGGGGCCTGTCCCGCCAATCGTGCTGGGCCGAAGCAGGCCCGCCGCCGTAGGACGGCAGACGAGCGGTGACCACCCGGCAGCGGTGGCGGCAGGCCCACGACCTGCTCGACGGCGAAAGCTGTGGCCCGTCGGTTCCGCTTCAGGCGCAGCCGCGGTACTGCAACGCACCGTCCTTCATGTAGGCCCAGAGTGCCAGGCCGTTCCAGTAGTCGTAGGTGAGAGTCCAGCCGTTGGCGGTGTTGCCGGTGGGGCCGGTGACGACCTGTCCGTAGCGGCGGGTGCCGTACAGGGTCGACTCGTTGGGGGCGGTGTACATGCCCGCGTAGTCCCAGACGACGGTGAAGCTGCTCGTCGTGCAGGCCGCCTGCGCCGTCCCGGCCGGCACGAGGGCCGTCAGTGCGGTCGCGGCGAGGCAGGCCGCCGTCGTGTGTAGTAGCAGTCGTCGCACGGTCACCGCGTCATCCTATCGATGGTTATGGACGAATGTACTTCGACTGTGCCTTCAGCAGGATGCTCTGTCGACGGACAGCTTCGGCGGTCGCACGGACCGGCACCGTGTCGGGCATCGGCGTCGGTGCACTCCGTCGCTGGTCGGACGGATTCTCCCGCGTGGGTCGGAGCCCGGGTCATTCCCGGTGGGGAGGCCAGTATGGATCCGCAGACTGACGTTTCCGGTTCATGGCCGGTGGCACCATGAGCAGCAGTCACGTCACACGGGAGGCGACATGCACCTGTCACGCCGCAGTTTCCTGCTGGCCACCACCGGTACGGCGCTCGCGACGCCCCTGCTGGCCGGTGCCGGCCCGGCACTCGCAGCCGGCCGTCCGCCCGCCGGGTCGCTGCCGGACGCGGCGCTCACCGCCGACCTGCGCGCGATCACCGAGGCCGGCATGCCCGGTGTGTTCGCCGAGGCGCGCGACGGACGGGACCGGTGGCGGGGCGCCAGCGGGGTGGCCGACGTGACGACCGGTCGACCGATGCTGCCCGGGTTCCAGCACCGGGTCGGCAGCATCACCAAGACCTTCGTGGCCGCGACGCTGCTGCAACTGGTCGGTGAGCGCCGGATCGCGCTGGACGCCCCGATCGGCCGGTACCTTCCGGAGTTCGCGGTCGCCGGGGTGACCGTCCGGATGCTGCTCGACCACACCAGCGGGATCAGCGACTACGACCACGTCATCTTCGCCACTCCGGAGGACATCGAGCGGCACCGGTCCACCACGTTCACGCCGCGTCAACTCGTCCGGGCCGGCCTCGGTCAGCCGTCGACCGGGGCACCGGGCGCGGCCTTCTCCTACTCGAACACCAACTACATCCTGGCCGGGCTGATCATCGAACGGGTCACCCGCCGGTCCGCCACCGACGAGGTGCACCGGCGGATCCTCCGGCCGCTCGGGCTGCGGCACACGTACTTCCCCGGCGTGCGTCCCCGGATCGCCGGCCCGCACAGCAGGGGCTACGTCCCGTGGTACGAGGGCGAGCTGCGCGATTTCAGCGTCAGCAACATGTCCTGGGCCTGGACGGCCGGGGCGCTCGTGTCGACCATGGCCGACCTGAACACCTTCTTCCGGGCGCTGCTCGGTGGCCGGCTGCTCCGCCCAGCCCAACTGGCCGCGATGAAGACCACCGTGCCGTTCGACCCGGCTCAGCCGGAGGCCGCCGGCTACGGGCTCGGCCTCTACCGGATGACCTGGCCCACCGGCGACGTCTGGGGGCACGACGGCCTGGTCTTCGGGCACAGTGCCATCTCGCTGCACACTCCGGACGGTCGGCGGCAGGTGAGCCTCGCCCAGAACGTGACGCACTACGCGCTGCCCGGCACGCCGGACCCGATCGGCGAGGCGGTCGGCAGGTTCCTGAACACGGCACTGGTCGGTGAGAGCGCCGTCGCGGCGCGGACCGCCACCGTCGCCCGGGTGCCGGCGGTCGTCCCGGCGCCGGGCGCACCGACCCTGGTCAGGCCACTGCCGCAGCGCTGACGCTGTCGCCCGGCAGCCGCGACCGGACCCCGTACTCCGGTCGCGGCTCCCGGGCAGCCGCCCCGTCGACTCGGTCGGCGTCCGGCTCGCCCGCGTGACCGGTTCAGCAGGTCATGTCGATCTCCAAAACCGCGACCTCGTGGCGGTCGACCAGCAGCACGGTGGTCTGTGGATCCTCATCGAAGTCCTCGTCGTCGGGTGGCCAGGTCGTCGGCAGCAGGCCGGCGTATCCGATGTGCGCGTCGGCACCCATCCGGGCCAGGACGAGATCGATCAGGTCGTCGCCCAGGAACGTCGCGAGGTGGTCGGCCGGAAGCTCCGGGAACTCGTCGATGCCGTCCCAGCTCCCGTCGAACAGCTCGCTCAGGTGCAGGCGTACCAGATTGCGGAGACCGGCACGCAGGTCGGCGGCCGGTACGGGCCGGAACGCCTCCTCGTCGTGTTCGTCCGCGTCCTCGCGGTTCTCGACCCACCAGCGGGCTGCGGCGGCCACCAGATCGCCGTTCCCGCGGTCGAGCCGGCCGATCCGGAACCGGAAAGTGACCGGGCTGTTGTTGTTGACCCAGAGCAGGTCGCTCAGCAACGTCATGATGCAGGCCAGCCGGGTCCGCAGGGCGGCGTCGGCACCATCGGAGTCGGTGACCGGCGGCTGTCGAACTTCCGGAACCGGATGCAGCGAGACCCGCAGGGTGCTGCCGTCGAAGTCGCGGTGCAGCAGGTGCAGCGGCGCCGGCCGGTCCGGCTCGTCCGGCCGCTCGCTGTCGGTGGTCAGCCGGAGCAGATCGGCGTACGGGCCGGCCAGCTCGTCGGCGAGGAACCGCACCAGCACCTCCGCGCGCCGGTCGGGCGTCCCCACCACGGCCGAGATCAGGCTGACGAGTTCGGTCGCCACCTCCTCGTCGGTGCGCGCCGGCTCGTACGGCCGTCCCGGCCCGACCGACACCCGACTGGTCAGTACCGTCGCGTCGGTGACCTCCGGAAGGCCGGCGGCGTCCGCGATCTCCGTCAACGGCGGCGGCTCCGGCCAGTGCTGATCCCGGCGGGACGTGGTCCGGCCGGACACCACCGTCGACGACCAGCCGGCAGCCTGCTCCGGCGACCACATCGCCAGCAGCCACACCGCCGCCACGCGTACCCAGTGCTGGTTCGTCAGCCGGCGGCCATCCTCCCGCTCGACCGGGTCGGGCTGTCGGTACCAGGAGTCGGTGTAGGCCGTGGTGCGTTCCACTGCGGCAACCCTTCCGCGTCGGGGAGGTGCGAAGGTAACAGGCGACGGTGACAGTTCCGTCCACAGTGCGGGGGAGGGGCGCCGTGGTCCGCTTGCGGCCGATGGCGTCACGGCCGGGACTGTCGGTCGGGGCTCCTAGGATCACGGCCATGTCGGCTGCCTTCACCGCGCTGTGGACCCAGGACGTCTGCCGGGAGCTGCGTCGTCACCGGGTCGGCGAGCGGCCTCCGGTGGCGTTCAGCGGGGTGCACCAGTCCCTGCCCAGTTGGACCAGCGTCGGGGTCGGCGACTCCGTCTTCGCGCTGCACGTCAACCGTTGCGTGCTGCACGTGGTGAGCCGCCTGCGCGTCGTCGACAAGCAGCGGCGCGACTGCTGCGGCAGCGCCCCGGTGACCTGGCAGGATCCGGCCCATCCGGGCCACGACGCCTGGGCGATGCTCGGTGCGGACGGGTGCGGAGCGGTCCCGGTGCATGTCGAGGCCACCCCGATCCGCTTCGACGTCACCGTTCCCGGTGACCTGCTCGGCACGCTGACCTGGCGCAACCGGCGCGGTGACCAGCGCACCCTGAAGTACGTCGTCGACGGCCGTCTCGAACGCTCCGTCAGCCTCCAGGGCGTCTACCGCCTGACCGACGAGTCCGCCGCCGCACTGGGCGCTCTGCTCGACAGCTCGCCAGCCCCGAGCTGATCGGCATAGCCGCCCCACACGGCCCGCTCAGTCCGGACGACAAGTTGTCGCCGCCGCAGCGCTGCCTCCGCGTCGCGACATCGGTCCCGGCACACAGCCGCGCTGGGAGATCGCAACCTGTCCAGGCCCGACCCTGGCGCCCGGTCTCCGGGCCGGGCGAGGATCTCAACGACGCCGAGCGCCCTCCCGGTCAGATGCTCGGAGAGCTTGTGCACCGCCAGCTGACGGGACCGGATCTGGCGAGATCAGTGCGTCAAAACAGCCCTGCGGAACTTCTCGGCGAAGTCGCGATACCCATTCGAGTAGGCGTCCTGCTCACCTGCCGTGCGTTCGAGTTCCTGTCGGATCAGCCGGTCCGCAAGCTCGTAGTTGCCGTTGACTGCGGCTACGGCCGGCAACATGACGAAGCGGACGTTGTCAAGGAGGAGATCAGAGCTGGCGATCTCACGGGAGAACGTGTTCCAGTCCGACCAGTGGTCGATGAAGGGCTGGCCGTAGGTCGCGACTGCATCAGCAAGGTCCTCCGCTGCCGCCGCCAGATCGCCAGTCGCGGAGAAGTCCCACTGGACGAAGGTGTTCTGCGGCATCAGGTAGCCCAGGGGCCTGCTGACCGACGCTACGGGTGCCGGCCAACCGGCAGTGGGAACCAGGATGGCTTCTAGGGAGTCGTGCCTGACGCCGACTACGGGGTTGATATGCAGGACCTGAGGTAGCGACCACGTGGCGAGATTGAGTCCCAGCCATCCCGACGCTGCTCTGGAACCACTCGTCTGAAGCAAAAGACCTCTGCGCTTGGCGGCGAATCCGTAGCGGTGAAGCGCCGCAGCGCATGCGTCCTGACTCGCCCTTGCCAAGCTGGTCAACGTCCTCGTCCCAGTCTCTCGCCTTCGTCTGGGCCGCCGCGATTTGAGATGACGACACTCGGCCGACGCCGAGCGCCAGCATAGGAGACGAGAGACGCGCTTGATCTACCGCAGGTCGCGCGCCACCCGACGACGGTGTACGGAGACAATCGCCGCACACCGGCTCGTCAGGCCTTGAGCCCGTAGCTTGCAATGAACTCAAGGAAGTCCCGGGCGACGAGCTCGTCATCGCCGGCGTCGTGAAAGCGGAACCAGACCTGCTCGTGGCAGTGGCCGTCGCTTACCGGGAAGCCCCAGTGGTCGCCGGTGCCGACCGGGGCGACCGCGACGAAGCTGCGGTCGGGAAACTCCCGGTCGTTGAGGGTATGGAGGTCGTCCCACGACGAGGGCACCGGCACAATCGGGAATAACTCGACGAAGCCGAACGCGCCCCCGCCGTAGCGCATCATGAACGCCTTGTACTTGTCCGGCAGAGCTACCGCCATCTCCCGCTCGACGCTCGTAATTTCCTCCGGGGTGGCGGTATGGCCTTCGATAAGTGCCCACCCATACTCGGCTTGTTCCGCAGCCGACTTTCGACGCAGTGGTTCCGCCAGCGCCTCGAACTCCGCAAGCTCCATGCGCGGATACTACGCATCGGCCTTACGAACCGCCGGCTCACTCAACTGCCGCAATCAGGGCGACCCGCGAGCGGCTGCGACGCTGGCTGCCGAGGTCCGTGCCGCTGCAGCGGTCACACGCCCGTGGGGTAGAGCCTCAGTCGCTCGGCCACCACAACAACGGTCGTTCCAGGTAAGACGTCGACAGAGCCATCGCCGACGTGGACCTGCACAAGGCCCTCAGCCACGCGCACAGTCAGGAGCTCATGATCCTGCAGTTCTACGGTTCCACGTAACCGGGGGCCTTCCCGCAGGATCGACTCAGCGCCGTCCACAGCGATCGCGTCGGACCATTCGAGAACGGAGTCGACGTCGAGTTCAACGTCGACGAACTCACCGGCCCTGGGCGGCGCATCGACCCACTCGGCCCGCACCGGCACGCCCGCCATCACGACATCGACCATCGTCGGCGCTCCTGGATGCACCACGATGACATTCACTCGCATGCGCCCGATGATCGCAGCCGACATCCGCATCTGCCGCAATCCGCGCGTCACGTCAGTTGAGCGGGGTCGGCACGCCGGCAGCGCCCGGGACTGCCGAATCGAAGTGATCCGAGCTGTCGCTGATGTCTCGGTGGTTCGTCAGGAACGCTTGCGGGTCTGCGTCGCGACCGCCGTCCGGAACGCCGCGGTGAACTGGTCCGGTGCTTCCAGCCAGGGATGGTGGCCCGCGTTCGGGATGAGGACGACCTCGCACTCGAGGTGGGCTCCGAGCCGTCGCAGGGCCTCGGCGGGGCGGCTGTCGTCGGCCCCGCCGATGATCACAGTGCCGACGGGAAGGCGTTCACGGAGTTCGTCGACGTGTGATTCGAGCGGGTCCGCCTTCTTCGCGGCGTTGAGCTGGCTGTTCATCACGTAGTTGACGGGCCGCAGCGCGTGGGCCGACGCCAGTGCCCAGTCCCAGGCCCGATTCCGGTCGGCGTGGTCGGTGAACCACGACAGGGTGAGGTATTCGATCTCTTCGGCGTCAGTCCGCGAGGCGTTCGCTTCGAGGTCGTCGAGCCTGTCTTGCTGCGCCTCGCTGCGTCGAGCCCGCTGTGCCACCCGGTCCGCATCGCGCCAGGGATCCAGGAAGGGCCCGGCGATCTGGATCAATCCCGCGACGCGCTCGGGATGCGCCAGCGTGAAGTAGCAGGCCAGGTTGGTCCCGAACGAGTGCCCCACCAGAACGGCCCGGTCACGCCCCCACGCATCGAGTAACGACGCCAAGTCTCGAACGTGGCGGGCAATCGTATGCTCTCCCTCCCAGCCTGATCCTCCCGTGCCTCGCTGGTCGTAGCGATGGATCGGGCACAGGTCTTCGACCATGCCGGCGACCGGGCCGAGATAGTCGGGCAGTCCCGGCCCTCCGTGCAGCATGACCAAGGGAATGTCTGCGTGGTCCGGGGAGCCGGTGGTCCACGTGCGCAGCTGTGCACCGTCATCCAGCTCGATCATCGCTGTAGAGATGGACGAAGGGTACGCACGTCGACTCTCCGCTGCCGCTGTCTACTCGGGACAGGGGCCTGGGATGCCCCGCGAACGTCAAGGCACCCCCGGCCGAACCGCTGGACCTTGACGCTGCGGTCGTCACGGGTTCCCTCTGGAACTACCGGGCGTCGCGCCGACGACGCGCGCGCTCGAACTCGGCGACATCCGACATCCAGGGACCGTGCTGTTCGAGTGCGGCGCAGCCGCCGCGGATGAAGGCGCTCACCAGGTTGCGGTACCCGCCGATCCCGTCGACCAGGCTGTACTCGACCTGGTAATGCGGATCCGACCCGGCTTCCCCGTGTCGCACCGTCGTGATCCGGGCGATGGAGTCCGCGTAGAAGTGCAGCTGGATCCCCTCGCCCATCTCCTCGTCCTCGATGGTGAACACTTCGTTGTCCCCGGCAGAGCGATCGGCGACGAACTCCCAGAACTCGGCGGAGGCGGTGCGAGGACCGTCCCGTAGCCACTTCTTCTCGCCGCCCTTGTCATCGGTGAACGACAGGGCCGTCTTCCCCGCACTCTCCCCGAGGTCGGCGTGGTCGTCGGCAGCCTCCTCGTCGTCTTCCGCCGGGGCGCTCCGAGAGCGGTCCGCGGCCTCCGAGCACACCAGAAAGCTCACCGTCCGCACCGCGTCATCGACGAGTCCGGGGTACGCGCGGCGCACGGCCGCGTCGACCGTCGCCGCCATCCGGTCCCAGTCGCGCTTGTCCGTGGCCCGGTGTCCCCGCCGCGGATCGAGGCCGATCCGCATCCCGGCGCATGCCTGCTCCGCGGTGGCGATCACACGCATGACCTTGGGGAGCAGTGCGGGGTCGACGGCATCGGGTATCCGCCTTGGAATCGTCGCGCCATGCAGATACTGGCCCGTGTACCGGAGAATCGCGGCGTCGAGTGGCCCGAGGACCGCTCCGCGCTCGGCGCGACGGCGGTCGGCGTGATACTCCTGGGCTCGTTTCTCGTTCGACCCCTCCGTCGCCGTGCGCATCGCCTCGCAGACCTGGCGGCGCTCAAGTAGCTCGATGTCGGCGCCGTGGGCGACGAGCCGGCTCCTGTCCCACGGGATGCGCTGGAACAGCGCGTCGACGTCCGCGGGCGAGGAGAGCAGGACCGGGTCCAGGAGCGCGACGGCGGCGTCCTCGTCGAGCCGGCCCCGAGTTCCGGCGGCGTCACACAGCGGAAGGACCGCACTCCACAGCAGCAGGTGTCTGGCCAGGTCCTCCCGGATCACCGCGAGATGGGCCTCCCCGATCGGGAACGTGAACGTGCGAGGCTCATGGTTGGCGTCGGCCCCGGCGGCGAGCATCAGCTTCAGCTCGCCGTCCTCGCGGATCACGTTCGGGATCCAACCGCCGCTACGCGTGAAAACGACGTCTCTCACCGCTCAGGCCTCCCCGCACCGCCTGTTCACGACCACCGTGCAGCTTCGACGTCGAGGCGTGGGTCGGTGCGCACCCAGACCTCGCCCCCGGCGGCCCCGGCCGGGGCGTCGACTCGTTCGAGACCGAGGAATTCGATCAGCTGGAGCAGTTCGGCTCGTTCGGCTCGGTCATCGTCGACACCGTGCGAGTCGAAGAAGACGTAGTACGTGTCGCTCGGGTCGACGATGCCCGAATCTGCCCAGATCCGGGCGACTTCTTCGATCGCCGCTGCTTCCGTCGTGATCGTGGCGGCGCGGGCGGCCCCGCGGCTCTCCGGTGACGCGTCGAGGTCCGAGAGGTCGGAGAACCACTGGCCGAAGCGGTCGAGACCGGCATATCCGTTCTCGAAGAACAGCATCGCGCTCGGAAGGTAGCGGTTGGGCCTGTCGACCTGGAGGTGTTCCGAGCGAGGGTGGTCCGCATCCTTGCTCCGGGAGATCACTCCCCGCCGGGGCATGAGTACCAAACTCTGCCCCGCCGGTTCATCCCTGATGGTGTAGGTGTCAGACTCGCGACCCCGGAAGAACGCAGAGAACGCTACGTAGGCCTCCTGGGGATCACCCACCGAAGCGTGTTGATCGTTGCCATCACCCACGGAGAAGACGAACTGCTTCGGTCCGGGATTGTAGGGGCGGGCCATGTGCGTCCTCCGGTCACGTGTGGCAGCTCCACCACCGTAGTGGATCAGTGCGGAACTGCCTGCGGCCCTGGTCACAGGCGTGCGGTGCGCGCTGGCCCTGCGCGAGCGACCAGCCGCCCACCGGTAAGGCCGGCGCCATCACCTGGTGTGCCCCGGTGGGGGGTGGTGCGCCGGCGAGGAGGCGCGGTGGGGGTGGCGACGGTGCCGCACCCGCTGTCACGTCCAGGGAGCGACGCCGGCGGGGCGAAACGTCGGCATTGGCGGTTGGTGAACGACTGCTATCCCGGGCGGCGGTCGGCCGCGATCATTGCCCGGAGATAGATGTGAGCCAATCTCACCTCCGGGTGGAACGCCCGGGCGCGGAGGACGAGACGACGGCACGGCAGCCGGGCGTACCGAAGGCCGACTCCGCGTCCCCCGGAGGAAGACTCATGCCCCGTCCCCCACTCCGCGCCCGGCTCGCGGCGCTCACCGCCGCCGCCCTGACCGCGAGCGTCCTGACCGTCACCCCGCCGTCACCGGCGCTGGCCGCCAGCACGTTCGCCGCCAACGACTACTGCCTCGGCCAGTGCGCCGACATCCTGCCGCCCGGGCAGAACGGCAACGCCACGCTGGCCGCCATCCTGGCCCACCAGGCGCTCGGCACCCGCCCCGCGCACTCCAGCGACCAGCTCGACGAGTACGCGAACCTGGTCTACAACTACGCCGGGCTGACCGACGAGCAGATCGCCCACTTCTTCAACGACGCCTCCTTCGGCGTCCCCGCCGCGCAGGTCGAGAGCAGCATCTCGCCGCGCGCCGACGTCACCATCGTGCGGGACAAGGCCACCGGCGTCCCGCGCGTCACCGGCACCACCCGCGCCGGCACCATGTTCGGCGCCGGCTACGCCGGGGCCCAGGACCGGCTCTGGGTGATGGACCTGCTGCGGCACGTCGGCCGCGGCAAGGTCACCTCGTTCGCCGGCGGCGCCCCCGGCAACCGGGAGCTGGAGCAGAGCGTCTGGGCCAACTCGCCCTACACGGAGGCGGACCTCCAGGCCCAGGTCAACGCGCTGCGCACCAAGGGCGCCCGGGGCCAGCAGCTCTACACCGACGTGGTCGACTACATCGCCGGCATCAACGCCTACATCGACAAGTCGATCGCCGACGACAACTACCCCGGCGAGTACGTGCTCGCCGGCGCCGGCAAACCCAAGCACTTCACCATGACCGACCTGATCGCCACCGCTGGCGTGATCGGCGGCCTCTTCGGCGGGGGCGGCGGCAGCGAGATCCAGTCCGCGCTGGTCCGGGTGGCCGCCCGGGCCAAGTACGGCGCCACCGAGGGCGACCGGGTGTGGGCGGCGTTCCGGTCGCAGAACGACCCGGAGACCGTGCTCACCCTGCACGACGGGCAGAGCTTCCCGTACGGCGCGACGCCGCCCGGCGCGACCAGCGCGGTGCTCCCCGACGCCGGCACGGTGGTCGCCGAGCCCCTCGCCTACGACCAGACCGGCGGGGCCGCCGCGCGCACCGGTGCCAGCACCGCCACCCAGGACCTGGTCGGCGGCCTGGCCAACCTGCGCGCGCACGGCATGTCCAACGCGGTCGTGGTCTCCGGACGGCACACCACCACCGGCAACCCGGTCGCCGTGTTCGGCCCGCAGACCGGCTACTTCGCCCCGCAACTGCTGATGCTCCAGGAGTTGCAGGGGCCGGGCATCAGCGCGCGCGGCGCCGCGTTCGCCGGCCTGAACCTCTACGTGCTGCTCGGCCGCGGCCAGGACTACGCGTGGAGCGCCACCTCCGCCTCGCAGGACCTCACCGACACCTACGCGGTGCCGCTGTGCACCACCGACGGCAGCGCGCCGACGCTGCGCAGCAACCGCTACCTCTACCACGGGCAGTGCCTCGCCATGGAGACGCTGGAGCAGCGCAACTCCTGGTCGCCGACGTTGGCCGACTCCACCCCGGCCGGGTCCTACACGCTGCGCGCGCTGCGCACCAGGTACGGGCTGGTCGCCTACCGGGGGCTGGTGAACGGGCAGCCGACCGCGTTCACCAAGCTGCGCTCCACCTACCGGCACGAGGCCGACTCGGCGATCGGCTTCCAGGCCTTCAACGACCCGTCGGCGATGGGCAGCGCGGGGGCGTTCCAGACGTCCGCCGCGAGCGTCGGGTACGCGTTCAACTGGTTCTACGTCAACTCCACCGAGGCGGCGTACTTCAACTCCGGCTCGAACCCGGTCCGCCCGGCCACCGTCGACCCGAACCTGCCGGCGAAGGCCGAACCGGCGTACGAGTGGGTCGGCTGGAACCCGGACACCAACGACGCCACCTACATTCCGCTCTCGGCCCACCCGCAGTCGGTCAACCAGGACTACTACGTGAGCTGGAACAACAAGCAGGCGCGGGACTTCGGGGCGGCGGACGGCAACTTCAGCTTCGGCTCCGTACACCGGGGTCAGTTGCTCGACGGCCCGGTGCGCGCGGCGATCGCCCAGCGCAAGCTCGGCCGCGCCGACGTCGTCAAGATCATGGCGGACGCGGCGGTGACCGACCTGCGCGGCCAGCAGGTCCTCGGCGACCTGCTGCGGGTGCTCGACAGCGCGCCGGTCACCGACCCGGCGCTGGCCGACGCGATCGGCAAGCTGCGGGCCTGGCAGCAGGCCGGTGCCCGGCGGGTGGAGACCACGCCCGGCTCCAAGGTCTACCAGCACGCCGACGCCATCCGGATCTTCGACGCGTGGTGGCCGCTGCTCGCCTCGGCGCAGTTCCGCCCCGGCCTCGGGCCGGACCTCTACGCCGCGCTGGTGGACGCCATCGAGGTCAACGAGGCGCCGTCGGGCGGCCAGAACGGCGGGCGCGACGGCGCCGCGAGCTGGGCGTTGCAGGGTCAGGCGCACAAGGGCTCGGCGTTCCAGTACGGCTGGTGGGGCTACGTCGACAAGGACGTGCGCACCGTGCTCGGCGACCCGGTGGCCGGCGGCCTCGGGCGGGCGTACTGCGGCGGCGGCAACCTGGCCGCGTGCCGGACGACGCTGCTCGGCGCGCTCGGACAGGCGGCGGCCGTGCCGGCCACCACCGTCTACCCGGGCGACAAGTCCTGCTCCGCCGGCGACCAGTGGTGCGCCGACTCGATCGCCCACTCCGGGCTCGGCGGCATCACCCACCCGGTGATCGCCTGGCAGAACCGCCCCACCTACCAGCAGGTCGTCTCGTTCCCGGCCCGCCGGGGCGACGACGTCACCAACCTGGCCCAGGGTCGCCCGGCCACCGCGTCGAGCACCCAGTTCCTGACCGGCAACACGCCGGACAAGGCGGTCGACGGCAGTCTGAGCAGCCGCTGGGCCAGCAGCTACAACGACAACCAGTGGCTCCGGGTCGACCTCGGCGCGGCCCGCACCGTCAGCCGGGCGGTGCTGCGCTGGGAGTCGGCGTACGGCACGTCGTACCGGATCGAGGTCTCCGGCGACGGCAGCTCCTGGACGCCGGTGTTCGCCACCACCACCGGCAACGGCGGCGTCGACAACGCCACCTTCGCCCCGGTCGCCGCCCGCTACGTGCGGGTGTACGGGCTCAAGCGGGCCACCTCGTACGGGTTCTCGCTGCACGAGTTCGAGGTCTACGGCCGGTGACGCCGACGGCCGGCCGGCGGGAGCCCCCCGCCGGCCGGCCGAGCGACAGGAGCAGGCCGGCGACGGCGAGGGCGGCTCCGGCGGCGGCGGTGTACGCGGGAAGTTGGGCGGGGATGCCCAGGTGGACGGTGATGCCGAGGATGCGGGACAGGCCCCAGGGCAGCAGCGCGAGCTGGTCGTTCCACACCGTCAGCGCGCGTTCCAGGCCCACCACCGAGACCAGGGCGGACAACACGCCGAGGGGCACGCCCGCGGCGGTGAGGGTCAGCCCGACGGCGCTCCGGCGGCGCAGGCCGTACCGGTCCCGCAGGACCACGGCGGCGGCCACGAACAGCCAGCAGAACGCCGCGAACGCGACGGTGACGTACGCCGCGCGCAGTCCCGGCGCGGTCCAGAAGGCGAACCAGTACCCGCCCGGTCCGCGCCCGGCGAGCGCGGCCAGCAGCAGCACGCTGCGCAGCAGCGCGACGCCGCCGACCACGGCCCACAGGTGGAACGGGTCCCGCCGGCCGATGACGAGGCGTACGACGAGGGCGAACAGCGCCCACCCACCGAGGGTGACCAGCAGGTGCGCCGGCGCGGCGAACCAGGTCAGCACGAGCCGGCTCGCCACCAGCAGCACGGCCGGGACCAGCCACACCAGCACCCGGTCCGCCCGCGCCCCGGGCGTCGGCAGCGCGGCGACCCGCCACGGCCGGAGCGCGCCGAGCAGCAAACCGCGCGCGGCGGCCGCGCCGAAGCCGCGCCCGCGCAGGCCGAGCAGCACCACGAGCAGGATCGAGCCGAGCAACGCCCGGGCCGCCCAGGCCATCGCCGGGTCCCGGTCGGCGCGCCGCGCCCCGAGGTCGGCGGCGGTGAAGTTGTACGCGGGCAGGTCCAGGTCGGCGCCGTAGCGCTGCCGGTGCGCGTCGCGCGCGTCGTGGTACGCCGCCGTGGCCAGCCGCCAGTCGTGGCGGGCGGCGGGGGAGCCGGTGTCCAGCCACTGCGCGTGCCGCAGCACCATGGCCCGGTACGCGCCAAGCGTCTCGAACAGGTCGACCTGGTAGTCGAGCGTCGCGGTGAAGCGCCCGCGCAGTTCGGCGTCGCGCCAGGTCGCCGGGTCGGTCGCGGCGACCAGGTCGCGCATGCGCCGGGCCAGCGCGACGGCCTGCGTGCCCTCCTCGATCGCCTCGTCGACGCGGCCGCCGGTCACCGCGTAGATGCTGTCGAGCGCGGCGGAGTCGCCCGTCGGGATGTCCCACTCGAAGATCCACATCATGGGCGGCGGTTCCAGCCCGAGCGCCCGCACCGACCGGTCGGCGTACGGGCCGATGTAGAGGCCCCTGGTGACCGCCTGCCGGGACAGCGCCATGGCCTGCCCGATCGCGGCGACGGTGGCCGGGTCGCCGGAGAACGTGCGGTACGCCCAGTCGGCCGTGACCTGCGCCGGGTCGGCGTGCGGGTCCCAGGCCAGGCGGCCGACGGCGTACGTGTTGAGGTCGTAGAGCTGCCAGAAGCCGGCGCGCAGGTGCAGCGACATGGGCCCGGCGCGCAGCGGTCCGCCGTCCTGGGTCCAGTTCCAGACGCCCTCGACGTTCGGGTTGGTGGCGAGGAACGCGCGCAGCGCCTGGCGGTGCAGCGGGCCGAGGTCGTTGGGCAGCGAGCCGAACGCCTCGAACTCGCGCCGGGCCTGGAACTCCACGATGCGGCGATGCCTGCCGCTCAGCAGGGTGGTGTTCAGCGGCAGGTGGCTGTAGAAGTCGCCCAGGGTGTACTTGGTGGACACGACCAGGTGCGGGTCGTCGAGCCCACCGAGCACCCGCGCGTACGACTCCGGGTTGGTGTGCAGGTCGCCGACGGCGCCGACGCCCACCGTCCAGGTGCGGAAGATGATCTCCTTGCCGGCCGCGCCCGCGGTGTCCAGCAGCGCCCGCAGCATCGCGCGCACGGACGTCTCCGTGGTGACCGCGAGCCTTGACGAGTAGTCCCAGCCGGTCCCGGCGTACACCTCGCCGCCCTCGCCGACGCGGACCATCAGGCCGTCGACGAACGGCATGCTCTCGAACAGCTCGGCCAGACCGGCCTGGTAGATGGCCCACAGCCGAGGGTCGGCCACGTCGAGGCCGCCGACGGTCCGCGTCAGGTAGGCCTCCAGCGGGGGCGACACCGCGAGCATGTCGGTCAGCAGGAAGACCCGCACGCCCATGTCCTCCGCGTACCGGAAGACGGGGCCGAACGCCGCGACCATCGCCCGCGCGCGGTCGACGTGCGGGTCGCCGGGCGGGTAGACCGCGCGCCCGTCGCCGACCTTCGCGAACGTGACGTACTCCAGGAAGCCGGGCACGACGATCCCGTTGAATCCCTGCGCCACCGAGTAATCGACGAACTGCCGGAACTGCGCGTCGATGCGGGCCACCGCGTCGGCGTCCACCCACGGCGCGCCAGGCAGCACCGCCGACCCGACCACGTCGGTGTTCAGGCCGTAGTCGTCGCCGGCGGCGAAGGCGGCCGGGTCGGGCTCGCGCCCCACCGAGCCCGCGTCGGTCAGCCGCAGGCCGAGCCGGGGGACGACCACCCGACCCGCGTCCGCCGCGGGGAGCGCCTCGGCGCCGGAGCGGATCCGGTCGGCCAGCCGGTACATCCCCGCTGCCACGCCCGCGACGTCGCCGCCCTGGACGGCCAACTCGGCGCCGTGCACGTCGAGCCGGTACGACTCGGGCGCCCCGCCGAGGGCGGCCAGCACGCCCGCCCGCAGCGTGGTCACCGCCGACAGGTCCGGGGCCGTGCCGGTGCCCGGCGCGGCCGTCGCGGACCTGGCCGGGCGCGGCGCGGTCGGGGCGAGCACCGGCCGGGGCAGGCCGCGGGAGACGACCGCGTCGGCCACGGCGGTCGCGGCCTTCCTGACGCGCGGCTCGTCGGGCACGACGAGGGACGCCAACGGCGGGACCGGCGCGGGCGTCCGCGCCGGTGCGGCGACGGCGTCCTCGCGCGGCACGGCGGCGGGGGAGTGGCTCAGCCCCAACGCGTCGCCGATCCCCCAGGCCGTGGCCGCGCCGAGCGCCAACAGGACGGCCGCGGCGACGAGCAGCGGGTACGGCCTGCGGGCCCGAGCAACGTGAGCCATGCGCGCATGGTAGTGGCCCACCGGCCCCGTCCTCGACGTACGGAAAACGCTCCCTCGGTAGCCAGCGATTTGTGGGGCCAGCGCGATCGTCACGAAGCGGGTCGTCCGGCCGATGGGCAACGGCGGGGGCGCCGTGGCCGCCCAGGATGTGCTTACCTTCTGACATGCCGCATCCCATCATGTTCGACGAGGCAGATCCGCTTCTGGACCGGCTGCGGACGCTCGCCCTGGCCTTTCCCGACGCGGCCGAGAAGATCTCCCACGGGCGTCCCGCCTTCTACACCACCAAGGTCTTCGCCTACTACGGGGGAACGGTGAAGGTCGACGGCGTCCATCAACAGCACGAACAGTCGGTGATCGTGCTGGTCGACCCCGACGAGCGCGCGGCGCTGCTGGCGGAGGACCGTTGCTTCGTGCCGGCCTACCTGGGTGCCTACGGGTGGGTCGGGGTGGACCTGACCGGTGACACCGGCTGGGACGAGGTCGGCGAGCTGCTCGACGCCAGCTACCGGCGTACGGCCGGGGCCCGCAGGATCGCGCTGCTCGACTCCCGACGGCCCTGAGCACCCCGCAGTTGCTCATTTGCCCTCTGTGGTCGTTTCGACACGGGCGATCAGCACCTTCAGGCGGCCGATCTCCTCGGCGAGGGCGGTCCTGCCCTCGGGGGTGAGGGTGATCCAGGTGCGGCCACGCTTGCCCTCGTAGCCCTTCTCGATGTCGATCAGGCCGGCCGTCTCCAACACGGTGAGGTGCTTGGAAAGGTTGCCGGCGGTCAGGTCGAGCTGGGTGCGCAGGTAGCCGAACTCGACGCGCCGCGCCTCGTGCGCGATGGCGAGGATGCCCAGCCGCACCCGCTGGTGCACGACCTCGTTGAGGCCGGTGACCGGGTGGTCGGACGGGTCCGGGGTGTCGGCCTCGGCAGTCACCGCTGCCTCCGGCGGGCCTGTGAAAAGCCGATTCCGCCCGCGAGGAGCACGGTGCCGGTGACGAGCTGGGGTGAGGTCATCGACAGCCGGAGCTGGCTGTCCGCCCCCGACATGAACGACGCGATCATCCAATCGGGCAGCCCCATGCCCTCGGTCGTCGGCAACACCAGCAGCACCAGCGCCAGGTAGCCCAGGGTGAACAGCAGCAGCGCGACGTTGCGTTCCAGGCGGGCCAGCACCAGCAGCGCGAGCCCGATCAGACCCCACGGTGCGATCAGCCGGTCCAGCACGATCCACCAGAACGGCATCGGGCCGCCTCCGAAAGGCGGGTGGCTCGGGAAATAGGCGGCCGCCGCCGTGTACGCGGCCGTGAGCACGACGGCTGTCGCGGCACCGGTGATCGCGTACGGCAGCACGCGGGCACCCAGCCCTCGTGCCCGGGCGGCCCGCACGTAGCTGACCGCGATCGCCGTATAGGCGAGCAGCAGCGCGGGCGGCCAGTAGTAGAGCATGCCCCGGCGCGCGAACGAGCAGCCGTCGCCGTCGCACTGCACCTTCATGAAGAGCCAGTCGAACGGGGCGGCCACGAAGGTCACCGCGGCCAGCACCAGCAGTGCGACCCAGGTCAGGCGCTGGTCGCGGCGTACGCGGCCGGCCAGGTCGCGCACGTCGGAGAGGAGGCGGTGAGGGTCATCGCCGGCGGACAACGAGTCAGTGGTCATAGCAACAGGTTTCCACAGCAAACTTGTTTGCGCCAGCCCCTCCTTGACGATGCACAGGACTTGGCAAGATCACCCACCGCGAGAGCCTGGGCGCCATGACAGACCTCGACGCCCAGCTCGTGTCGACCGGCAAAGCTGCTCGGGTTGGTCAGGCAGGCGGCCTTGGTGGCCGCCGGATCGGCCTGTGGCATCGGGCAGAACCGGCGAACCGGAACACTCAGCCCGCGCAGATACCGCAGGCAGGTCGTCCGCTGGCCCGACCGTCGCAGCCCCGCGAAGACCCCTGCCGCGAAGTCCTTCGACCGCGCCCGCACCACGGCGAGTTCCCGCTCATCCAAGCGCCGCAGCCGGACATCGCCACGATGTCCGGACAAGCGACACGCCCGGAGACCGGACCAGGCGCTACTGGAAGGTGTCGGGGGTGCGGATGCGGTCGCGGATCCAGGCGCCGGCCGGCTTGAGGCGGCTGGTGCCGCCGAACTGGCCACTGCCGCAGGTGCCGGTGGTGAAGACCGCGCCGGAACGGAAGTCGTCGGAGAAGTTCCAGTTGGTCCAGCTGATCTTCTTGCTGGCCATCAGGTCGAGGTAGCGCTGGGCCATGACGAAGTCGTTCGGGCCGTCACCGGAGTAGTCCTGGGTGCCGAACTCGGTGACGAACAGCGGCAGCCGGTCGGCGGCCCGGGCGAAGGTGTCGTAGTACGCGTTGCCGTGCGAGGCGGCGTAGAAGTGGAAGACGTACATCAGGTTGCCGCCGGCGACCGGATTCGCCGCGATCGTGTCCACCCCGCCGCCGCTGCCGGAGACGCCGAGGGAGGACCAGTCGGGGGTGCCGACCAGCACCACGGCCTCCGGGTCTCGACTGCGGATGACCGGAATGACCTGGTCGGCGTAGCTCTTGATGGCGCTCCACGCCACGCCGTTGGGCTCGTTGGCGATCTCGTAGAGCACGTTGACCTTGTCCTTGTGCCGGTCGGCGATCTCGGCGAAGAAGGTGCGCGCCCGGGTCAGGTTGTGGTTCGGGTCGCCGGGGCTGAGCATGTGCCAGTCGACGACGGCGTACATGCCCCGGGCGGTGGCCAGCTCGATGTACTGGTGCACCAGGTCGGTGAAGCGGCGCGGGTCGGTCTCGTACCCGCCCTCCTGGATGTACATCGAGATGCGCAGCACGTCGGCGTTCCACTCCCTGGCGAGCACGTCCAGAGAGGCCGGGGTGGCGCAGTTCGCGTACCACTGGATGCCGTGCGTGCTCATGCCGCGCAACTGGATCGCCCGGCCGTCGCGGTTGCAGAGCTGGCGACCGCAGACCCGGAGCTGGCCGTTGGCCGCGACCGGCGAGACGCCGGTCGGCGGCGGCGTCGTGGGCGGCGCGGTCGTCGGCGGGGGAGTGGTCGGGGGTGCGGTGGTGGGCGGCGGGGTGGTGGGTGGCGTCGTGCCGCCGGCGCAGGGCTGGCCGTTGAGCGTGCAGCCGGTCGGGGTGCCGGTGCCGGTGGCGACGAAGCCGAAGGTGACGGAGGCGCCCGGGGCGACCGTGCCGTTCCAGGAGCGGTTGGTGAAGGTGTGGCGCTGGCCGCTGCTGGTCAGCAGCGCGTCCCAGTACGTTCCGACGGTGGTGCCGGCGGGCAGGTCGAACTCCAGCCGCCACGAGGTGATCGTGCTGCTGCCGGAGTTCGTGATCCGGTAGCTGCCCTCCCAGCCGGAGCCCCAGTCGTTCACCTTGGTGAAGCTCGCGGTCGGTGCCGCTGCCGCGCCGGCGGTGCCGGTCAGGGCCAGTGGTGCCAGCGCCACCGCCGCCAGCAGGCCGGCGGCCAGGATCGTTCTGCCGCGAAGTCGCACGGGGCACCTCGGGTGGTCGGGAGGGAATCTAGTGTCATCGAACTATAAAGATAGTTAATTATTAATGCAATGAGATCTCCCGATCTCACTGCGACATCGGCCGATGGTGCGGTGCCGTCGTTCCGCGGCGGCGCTG
>NZ_JBEZEV010000109.1:0-19953 GCF_040649055.1 Micromonospora sp. NPDC049060 | reverse complement strand
GTTGGCGTTGAGGTCGACCATCTTCTTCTCGGCGATCTCACGCACCTGGGCCTGCGACACCGAGCCGACCTTGTCCTTCTGCGGCCCGGCACCACCCCCGCCGCCTTCGCCCGGACGCGTCAGGAGATGTCGCGCCGCCGGGTGATGAGTACGCCGACGACCCCGCTCACCACCGCGTAGCCGATCAGCACGAGCGCGCCGACCCACCAGGCGGGGGTGAAGTCCGTCTGGCCCTCGCTGACCATCACGGTCGAGGCGATGGCGGGCCAGATCACCTGCCACTTGACGACGGCCTCGCTGTTCAGCAGGTTCGACAGCAGCATGAAGAGCAGCCCCACCACCTGCGTGCCGACGAGGTAGAGCACCGCGGCGGTGATCACCGCGCCGAGCTGGTTGGTGATCAGCGTGCCGATGCCGATGCCCAGGACCGTCCAGATCGCGTACGCCAGCAGGTTGAGCAGCAGCGCCCGCTGCACGGCCCATTCGCCGAGCAGGGTGCCGTGGCCGTTCGCCGACAGGAACACCGCCCCGGCGGCCAGGTCGATCAGCGTGGTCACCAGCCAGAAGCCGATGCCCAGCAGGCTGGCCGCGACCAGCTTGCTGAGGATCACCGACGTGCGCCGCGGCGTGGCCAGGAACGTGGTGGTCGCCGTCTGGTGGAAGAACTCGTTGGTGACCATCAGGATGCCGATGAGCATCACGAACATCAGGCCCAGGTACTGCCCGGAGGTGTACAGGTTGGCGGCCTGCGCCGCCGCGGAGGCCTGGTCGCCGGTGACGCCCAGTTCCTCGGCGTTGCCGTTCAACGTCTCGTTGGCGACCCAGGCGTTGAAGGCGAAGGCCAGCGCGATCGACAGGAACGCGGCGATGGCCAGCCACCACCACGTGCTGGTGGTGCGGATCTTGAGAAGCTCGGACCGGACGAGGTTCATCGGATGCCCGCCTTTCCGGCCGTCAGCTCCAGGAAGACCCGTTCCAGGTCGGGCCGTTCCGTGGTCAGTTCGTGCAGTTCGACGCCCGCCGTCAGGGCGACCCGGCCCACGGTCGGGGCGTCCACCCCGCCCACCAGCAGGACGCCGTGCTCGTCGACGTCGACGGTGGCCGGCCCCTCCTTGAGGGCGGCGGTCAGCGCGTCGGCCTGCGGGGTGCGGACCCGGACCCGGATGCCCTGCGCCATCGAGCCGATCACCTGCTCGACCGTGCCCTGCCGGACCAGCTGCCCGGCCGCGATGATCACCACGTCGTCGGCGAGCAGCTGCATCTCCGACAGCAGGTGGCTGGAGACCAGCACCGTGCGGCCCTCGTGCGCGAGGTTCTTGAGGAAGCCGCGCATCCACCGGATGCCCTCCGGGTCGAGCCCGTTGGCGGGCTCGTCGAGGATCAGCACCCGGGGGTCGCCGAGCATCCCGGCGGCGATGCCGAGCCGCTGCTTCATGCCGAGCGAGTAGCCCTTGAACTTGCGCTTCGCCGCCGGGGTGAGCCCGACCTGCGCCAGCACCTCGTCGGCCCGGTGCTTCGGCAGGCCGGCCGCTGCGGCGATCACCCGCAGGTGGTTGATGCCGGTGCGGCCCTTGTGCGCGCTGGACGCCTCCAGCACGGCGCCGACGTGCCGCAGCGGGTCGGTCAGGTCGGCGTAGCGCAGCCCGCTGATGGTCGCCGTCCCGCTGGTCGGCGTGACCAGGTTCAGCAGCATCCGCAGCGTGGTCGTCTTGCCAGCGCCGTTGGGGCCGAGGAAGCCGGTCACCCGCCCCGGTTGGACGGTGAACGACAGGTCGTTGACGGCCCGGACGTTCTTGTACTGCTTCGTCAGGCCGGACACCACGATCTGACCGTCACCGGTGGGGCTTCTCTGCCCGTCAGTCATTGCTCTCCTTCGTGCGGTGGCGTCGGGGTACGCCGTGACACAGCGTGGCGGGCGGGCGCAACCAGGTCAATCAGGCGCACTTCCGAGATCCACCTCCGCCTCAGGCAGGAGGCCCTCATCCCCAGGAACGATTATCCGACGTCGTCGGCCACGGCGATCCACGTTGCCCGGGCCCAGGCCAGGAGGGCGCCGTCGGGGGCGTACAGGCTGGTGTGCACGAGTGCCTTGCGGCCCTCGCCGCCGACCATGGCGCCGGTCACCACGCACTCGTCGCCCGGCTCCGGCAGCGCCGCGACCACCGCCGCGATCCGGCCCAGGACGTACGGCCGGCCGGGGGCGATCACGGCCCAGCCGCCGGGGCAGTCCAGCGCGGCCCAGACGGTGGCGGTCGTGACCGACCCGGGCGCCCGGAACGGCGCGGCGGTGCGGCCGTCCGGCAGCCGTCCCGGAAAGATCCGCAGCCCGTCGGCGCGGTCCGGGCCGCAGACGTAGCAGCCCGGGAAGGGGTGGTCGACCAGCCCGGGGTACGCCGCCGAGGCGGCCCGCGCGGCCGGCAGGTCCACCGGCGGCACCACCGCCCGGGGGTCCTCCGTGGGGCGGACCTGGGCGACGAGGTGGCCCTGCGGGTCGCGGACCTCGCCGTCGACGAGAGTGAGCGGGGTCTCCAGCGGGGGAGGTCGACGCAACGTCACCTCGACCGGCCCGGGGCCGGCGGCGCCGGCGATGACCCCGGCGCTCCAGCCGCCGTTGCCCGAGCCGGGCGGCCCGTTGAAACGCGACTCGATGATCATGAGACACCTCCGACCGCGACGCCCGGCCCCGTCGCCGGTGCGCCCCCGGCAGCCTCGCACGCCGCCGACCCCGGTGGTCGTCCGGTGCTGTGCCACTGTTGGGGTCGTGCCCAGGACCCACCTGCCGGCCGGCCGGACCCGCGAGGCGGCCCGGCGTCGGCTCCGCTCCCTCGCCGGCTGGGAGCTGCTGAACATCCCCCTACAGGCGTGGGTGTGGTTCCAGCTGGTGGGCCTGCCGCCGACGGCGGCGAATCTCGCCGGCTTCGGGGCGTTCGCGGCCCTGCTCGTGGTGGGCGCGGCCTACTGGGCGCTCAAGCTCCGGCAGTTGCGCCGTGGGGAGCCGCGTCTGCCCGGTCGGCGCCACTTCGTCACCGCGCGCGTCGCCCTGCCGATCCTCCTGGCCGCCGTGATCGCCGCCTGCGCGGTGGCCGCCGCGCAGGCGCCCGGCGCGGGGTCGTACCCGGGGCTGGCATTCGGCCTCTTCGCCGTACTGGAGTACGTCAACTACTTCCACGTGCAGCTCATGCACGACAACCGGGCCGACCTGCGGCGACTGGGCACGGTCGGGTTCCGGCGCTCGCATCTCTCCCGGGACCTGCGCGCCACGCGCTGAGACGAGCGCCGGCCCCGCCCGCCGTCGTCGCCCCGACACCGGCACGGGCCGTTCACCTCATCGACACTCCTCACCCCGCCGGCCGGCAACCCGGGCCGCCTACACAGGTCCCATGGCCGTTCTGCACGCCGCTGGCGCACCCCTGACGACCAGCGGTTACACCCTGCTGATCGCCGACGACCCGAGCGAGGTCGCGGCCGCGCAACGCCTCCGTCACGAGGTGTTCGCCACCGAACTCGGCGCCACCCTGCGCCCGGGGGCCGCCGGGCTCGACGTCGACGACCTCGACGCGTACTGCGACCACCTGATCGTCCGGCAGGAGGGCACCGGGGAGGTGGTCGGCACGTACCGGCTGCTCCCGCCGGGCCGCACCGACCGGCGGTACGCCGCGACCGAGTTCGACCTCACCGGGCTCGACCCGCTCCGCGACGACCTGGTCGAGGCCGGCCGGTCCTGCGTGCACCCCGATCACCGATCCGGCGCCGTGATCAACCTCATGTGGGCCGGCATCGTCCGCTACCTGCACCTGCGCGGGTCGCGCTGGCTCGGCGGCTGCGCGTCGGTGCCGGTTGCCGACGGGGGCGGGACCGTCGCGCGGGTGTGGGACGAGGTCTCGGCCCGGCACCTGGCCCCGCCGCGGCTGCGCGTACGGCCGAGGCGCCCCTGGTTCGCCGAGCCGGACAGGATCGCCGGGCCGGCGGCGGCCGACGGCTCGACGGCGCGGGCCACGGTCCCGCCGCTGCTGCGCGGCTACCTGCGCCTCGGCGCCTGGGTCTGCGGCGAGCCGGCGTACGACCCGGACTTCGGGGTGGCCGACTTCTACGTGCTCTTCTCCCTGGACCGGATGAACCCCCGTTACCTGCGGCACTTCCTCGGCGGGGCCGAGCGGTGAGCACCGCCGGACGCCTCTGGCTGCCCGCGTCGGGGTGCGGGCCGACCTGCCTCCCGCCGGCCGGCGAGGTGCCGACCGTGTCGCCCGTACGGCGGGCCGGCCGGACCCTCGCCGTCCTCGGGACGCTGTCGGCGGGGGCGGCGCTGGCGGCGCTGCTGCCGGTGCTGCCGGCCCGGGACCGGGCGGCGGCCCTACGTGGTTGGGCCCGGTGGACGCTGCGCGCGTTCGGCGTGCGCCTCGTGGTGCGCGGCCGGCCGCCCCGGCGGCCGGCGCTGCTGGTCGCCAACCACGTCTCCTGGCTGGACGTGCTCGCGCTGCTGGCCGTCGCGCCGGCTCGGATGGTGGCCAAGCGGGAGGTCCGGTCCTGGCCGCTGGTCGGGCTGCTCGCGGCGGCGGCGGGCACGGTCCTGGTCGACCGGACCCGCCCCCGCGCCCTGCCCGCGACGGTCGCCCGGGTCACCGCTGCGCTGCGCGCCGGCAGCCCGGTGGCGGTCTTTCCGGAGGGTACGACCTGGTGCGGCACCGCCGACGCGATCGCCTGCCGCCCCGGCCGGGGGTTCCGTCCGGCGCTGTTCCAAGCGGCGATCGACGCCGGGGCGCCGGTGGTGCCGCTGCGGATCGGCTACCGGTGGGCCGCGACCGGCGTGCCGACCACGGCCGCCGCATTCGTCGGGGACGACGACCTGCTGCACTCGGTGGGCCGGGTGCTCGCCGCCCGGGGCCTGGAGGTGCGGGTGACCGTCTCCACCGCGCTGCATCCCGCCCAGGACGCCGACCGGCGGCTGCTCGCCCGGGCGGCCGAGTCGGCAGCGCACGCCCCCGCTGCCGCCGTCAGGAGGGCGCCGGCGGGAGACGCGGCATGAAGACGGAGGGAGAGGCGGGTCAGCCGACCGGGCCGACGTGCTTGGCCAGGCCGACGAACGACTGCCACGCCCGGGCGCTGAAGTGGAGGGTGCCGCCTTCCCGGTCCTTGGTGTCGCGCACCAGCACGACGCCCGGCAGGTTGTCGGCGACCTCGACGCAGGCTCCGCCGTTGCCGCCGGATCTCGTCGACTTACGCCACCGCGGGGTCGTCACGTCCATGACTTCGCCACCTCCTTGATCAGCACGGTCGACTGCCGGCGGGGGAGGGCCTCGTTCCGCACGATCTCCCACGTCCTGGCCAGCCTAGCAACATCGGTGGATGCGTCGACGATCTGCGCGCTGAGCTGATTGTCGGCGTAAGTGACCCGGGTGCCGTCCGGCAGCTCGGCGATGATGAACTGGCCGGCCAGTCCGAGATACATGCCGGCGTCGGCCGGGACGACGTGGAGCTGCACGTGTTCCAGCGTCGCGACGGCCACCAGGTGGTCGAGCTGCTCGGCCATGAGCCCCGGTTGGTCGAGCACCGGCCGGCGCAGCACGGCCTCGTCGACGACGGCGATGAGCTGGGGTGGCCGCTCCCGGCCGAGGATCGCCTGACGCTCCAGCCTGGACGCGACGATCCGCTCGACCTCGTCGGCCGTGAACCGGCCCCCCGCCAGCGTGGCGCGGGCGTAGCGTTCGGTCTGGAGCAGGCCCGGCACGTACGCCAGCTCGAACCAGCGCAACGTCGCCGCCTCCCGCTCGAACTCGATCCACTCCCGCAGCCAGGCCGGCGTGGCGTCCAGCCGGGCCAGCTCACGGAGCATCCGGCCGAACCGCTCGCCCGTGTCGTGCTGGTCGTCGATCGCCTTCATGTACTCCCGGGTCGGCGGGCGACCGCCCGTCTCGACGGAGCTGACGTGCGATCCGGAGTAGCCGATCGTCCTGCCGAAGTCGTCCTGGCTCAGGCCGAGCTGAGCGCGGAACGTGCGTAGCTCACCCAGCACGTAGTTGGTGGCGGTGCCCATCGATTCCCCACATTCTGCCCGGTCCCGTCGGCGTGTCTCCCGTGCCCGCTCGACCGGCTCGTTGACCTGCGCGGATGTGGCGAGCATGTGTCGACGGTAGTGGTGTCCTCACCAGACTGTCACCACGCGGGCCCGTTCGCCGTCGTCGAGGACGTGGGCGGGTCCTGCCGGGGCCGCCCCGCTTTCCCGTGGCGGGGCGGCCCACCTCGACAGCGGGGTGGGGGAGAGAGTGGGTCACCGCGGAGGCTGGCACCGGAGTCGGTGCGGACGGCACTGCGCCTGCCCGAACTGCGCGGAGCGGCGGGAGATCCGGAGCAGGAGTCCGAAGTCGGCGCTGGGGGCTTGGG
This sequence comes from Micromonospora sp. NPDC049060, assembly GCF_040649055.1. Lineage (NCBI taxonomy): Bacteria > Bacillati > Actinomycetota > Actinomycetes > Micromonosporales > Micromonosporaceae > Micromonospora > Micromonospora sp. NPDC049060. Next base: position 13,575 of record NZ_JBEZEV010000109.1, on the reverse strand, counting down.
GCGCGCGGCCGAAGCCCGCTCCGGCCCCGCACCCGCCGCCCCGCCCGAGTAGGCCGGCTCCGTACATCCCTGGCCCCGTCGGGCCCTTCGCGCCGCCTCCGGTCGGGCCGAGGGCGAACGACGCGACCGAGATCCTGTGGTACGGCGCGGCCGATCTCGCCGCCGCCGGGCGGGCGCACCGGATGAACGGGGGGCGCTGGTGAGGCCCGTGCTCTCCACCCGGCTCCCGCAGCCCGGCCCCGGACCGCGCCCCGAGCGGCCCCGCCACCGGATCGAGGGCCGGCCGCCGCACACGCCGCTGCGACCGCACTGGGGTTGTCGCTCGTGCGGCCAGCCGTGGCCCTGCGCGACCGCGCGACTGTTGCTCAAGGCCGAGTACGAGGGCGCGCAGCAGAGCCTCACGATCTACCTGGCCGGCCTCATGTGCGAGGCGATGCGCGACCTCTACCACCTCGACCCCCACGGCGGCCCCAGCCCTCGGGCCATGTTCGACCGCTTCGTGGCCTGGGGCCCGTACCGCCGGCCGCTCGTGGAACCGGTGCCGTGAGGCCGTCAACCAGCGCTTGTCATATCGCGATGTATCGCGTTAGTGTCCTACCATCCGACGCGCCGACGACTCGGCACGCCGTGGAGGGAGGACACATGACCGACTGGACCGTGCACGCCCCGCAGCGGATCACCCTGGACGGGCCCGTCGGCCGACTCGACGTCCACCTGCTCAGTGGTCGCCTCAACGTGGTGGCCACCGACGGGCCGCCCCGGGTCGACATCACCCGGGTCGGCCGCCGGCCGGTCCTGGTGGAGCACCGCGACGGCCGGCTCTCCGTACGCCAGCAGCGACGCTGGCGGCTCGCGGACCACGTCTTCTGGCTGGGCCCGCTGTCCCGGCTGCCCCGGGTCGACGTCTCCGTCGCGGTCCCGGCCGACGTGCTGGCCGACCTGGAACTCGTGGAGGGCCAGCTGGTCGCGTCGGGCCTGCGCGGCAAGACCCGGGTGGAGGTGACCTCCGGCCGGATCGCCCTGATGGGCCTTCACGGCCGGACCTCGGCGAAGACCATGGCGGGCCCGGTCGAGGCGCTCGGGGTGGCCGGCGACCTGGACCTGGAGACCGTCGCGGGAGAGGTGACCCTCGCCGACAGCGCGGCCGAGCGGGTCCGCGCGCACACCGTCTCCGGGGCCATCACCTGCGACCTGGACAACCCCCGGCGCAGCGACATCCGGCTCAGCACGATCTCCGGCAGCATCACCGTCCGGGTCCGCGCGGACAGCGACCTGGCCGTCCGCCTGCACACCACGTCGGGCCGGATCACCAGTGGCTTCCCCGAGGTGCGGGGCAGCGCCGTCCCGGGGTCCGTGGTGGACAGCGAGGGCGTGCTCGGCGCGGGTGAGGGTAGGCTCTCCGCGTCCGCCACGTCGGGCAGCATCGCGCTGCTCGCCCGCCCGGTGGACGACGACGAGGAGGAGCTGCCGTGACCGCCGTGTTCAGTCACGGGCGGCTCCGGCTCTACCTGCTCAAGCTCCTCGACGACGGCCCGAAGCACGGCTACGAGCTGATCCGCCTGCTGGAGGAGCGCTTCCTCGGCCTCTACGCGCCCAGCGCCGGCACCATCTATCCCCGGTTGCAGCGGCTGGAGGCCGACGGCCTGGTCACCCACACCGCCGCCGGTGGCCGCAAGGTCTACGAGATCACCGAGGCGGGCCGGGCCGAGCTGCGGCAGCGGGCCGGCGAGCTGACCGCCCTGGAGTCGGACATCGCCGCCTCGGTGGAGGACCTGTCCGCCCTGGCCGGAGAGATCCAGAACGAGGTACGCGGCTCCGTCCGCGACCTGAAGCGGGAGCTGCGCGAGGCGGCCCGGCAGACCCGTCGTCCCCGCTGGGCGCCCCCCGGCCCCGGTCCGACGCCCGCCCCCGCCCCCGGCCCGTCGCCCGTACCCCCCGCCGGCCCGACTTCCGCGTTCGGCGCGTCGTCGGAAGCTGGGCCGGCGTCCGCGTCCACCGCCACGCTTGCCGAGTTCGACCAGCGGCTGGCGACCTTCGCCGTCGAGGTGGGCGCCCTGGTGCGGGCCCGCCGGCTCAGCGACTCGCAGCTGCGTACGGCCATCCGGCTGCTCGACGGCGCGCTGGACGGGCTGCGCCGGCTGCTGCGCTGAGCCACGCCGCCTCACAGGTTCTTTCCAGCGAGTGCCCAGCGCGGACGCAGCGAGAGCGCGGATGATGGGCGGCATGGCCGCTACCCAGACCGAGGCGCGACTGCTCGTCGTCGAGGACGATCCCAACATCCTCGAACTGCTCTCCGCGAGTCTGCGCTTCGCGGGCTTCGACGTGGCCACCGCGACGAGCGGCAGCGCCGCCCTCAACGCCGCCAAGGACCACCGCCCCGACCTGGTGGTGCTCGACGTGATGCTGCCCGACCTGGACGGCTTCGAGGTCATCCGGATGCTGCGCGAGGGCGGCACCCGTACGCCGGTGGTCTTCCTCACCGCCCGTGACGCGACCGACGACAAGATCCGTGGGCTGACCCTGGGCGGGGACGACTACGTCACCAAGCCGTTCAGCCTGGAGGAGCTGACCGCCCGGATCCGGGCGGTGCTGCGGCGGACCAGCAGCGGCGAGCAGGCGCCCTCCCGGCTCACCTTCGCCGACCTGGAGCTGGACGAGGAGACCCACGAGGTGCACCGGGCCGGCCAGCGGGTGCAGCTCTCGCCGACCGAGTTCAAGCTGCTGCGCTACCTGATGCTGAACGCCAACCGGGTGCTGTCCAAGGCGCAGATCCTCGACCACGTGTGGAACTACGACTTCCGGGGCGACGACAACATCGTCGAGTCCTACATCTCCTACCTGCGCCGCAAGGTGGACAACACCCAGCCCCGGCTGATCCACACCCTGCGAGGCGTCGGCTACGTCCTGCGCAAGCCGGCGGCGTGAAACCGCTCGACCAGGGCAAGGCGCGGCTGCGCAGCGTCCCGCTGCGGGTCAAGCTGGTCGCCGCGGTGCTGGCCCTGGTCGCCGCCGCGCTCCTGGTGATCAGCTCGCTGACCACCGTCTTCCTCCGCGGCTACCTCATCGAGCAGGTGGACGGGGAACTGCGCGGCACCACCCGCTCGGTCGACGCGGTGCTCAACCTCTACAAGGAGGGCCGGACGGGCGGCACCGTGCTGCCCAGCGACTTCGTCGTGGCCCTGGCCGCGCCGGACGGGGTGATGTCGCCCGTGTACGACACCCGCAACTTCCGGTCCGACCAGCTGCCGCGACTCCCCGACACCGTCGCGGGTTTCGCCGAGGAGACCGGCGAGCCGCGCACGGTCACCTCCCAGGACCACAGGTCCCGCTGGCGGATGCTCTACACCCAGCTGCCCGACGGTGAGGTCCTGGCCGTCGGGCAGCACCTCACCGACGTCGACCGTGCCGTCAAGCGACTGGTCTGGATAGACCTGCTGGTCGGCGGCGCGGTGCTGGTCCTGCTCGCCTCCATCGGCGCGGCGATCGTCCGGACCAGCCTGAAGCCGCTGGTGGAGATCGAGCGTACGGCCGCCGCCATCGCCGGTGGCGACCTCACCCGGCGGGTGCCCGACCCGGAGCAGGGGCAGCCCGTCCCCACGTCCGAGCTGGGGCGGCTCTCCCGGGCGTTGAACGCCATGCTGAACCAGATCGAGGTCGCCTTCACCGCGCGGGCCGCCTCGGAGCTGGCCGCCCGGTCCGCCGAGGCCGCCGCCCGGGAGGCGGCCGGCTCGGCGCGGGCCTCCGAGGCGCGGGCCCGCCGCTCCGAGGAGCGGATGCGGCAGTTCGTCGCGGACGCCTCGCACGAGCTGCGGACGCCGCTGACCACCATCCGGGGCTTCTCCGAGCTGTACCGGCAGGGCGCGGCGAGCGCGCCGGAGCAGACCGCCGACCTGCTGCGCCGCATCGAGCAGGAGGCGGCCCGGATGGGGCTGCTGGTGGAGGACCTGCTGCTGCTCGCCCGGCTGGACCGGGAGCGACCGCTCTCCCTCGCCCCGGTGGAGCTGCCCGTGCTGGCCAGCGAGGCGGTCGAGGCCGCCCGGGCGGTGGCGCCGGAGCGCCGGATCGAGCTAAGGGTCACCCCCGGCTCCGGTCCACTGGTCGTCTACGGCGACGACGCCCGGCTGCGCCAGATCATCGGCAACCTGATGACCAACTCGCTCACGCACACCTCGCCGGAGGCCTCGGTGACCCTGCGGCTGCGCGCCGAGCCCGGGAACCTGGCCGTGGTGGAGGTGGCGGACACCGGTCCCGGGCTCACCCCGGAGCAGGCGGAGCGGGTCTTCGAGCGCTTCTACCGGGTGGACGCGGCGCGTACCCGGCGGGCCGGCGGCAACACCGGCACCGGCCTCGGCCTGGCCATCGTCGCGGCGCTGGTGCGCGCCCACCACGGCACCGTCGAGGTGGCCGAGACCCCCGGCGGGGGAGCGACCTTCCGGGTCCGGCTCCCGCTCGTGCCGGACGACGAGGGCGATGGCGAGTGACTTTCAGCCAACATTCAGGTGCGTTCCAGGCGGATCGCAGTGGTGCGCGTCAAGGTGGAGACATGACCGAGCACGAGTCCGACCCGCAGCGCCGGCCGGCCCACCCCGACGCCGAGCCGTCGCACCCCACCGCCGAGCTGCCGCGCGCCGAGCGCGCGCAGTCCGACTCCGCCCCCGCCGGTGACTCCGCCCCGACCGTCGGCCTGACCACCGTGCCCGGCGGCGACCCCGCCCCGGCCGCCGGTGACTCCACCCCGACCGTCAGGTTCGGCACTGCGCACGGCGGCGACTCCGCCCCGGCCGCCGGTGGCTCCGCCCCACTGGGCGGCGAGGCGCCGCGTACCGCCGGGTCGGGCCCGGCCGCCGACGGCCCGCCGGCCGGCGACGGCGGCCCGCGCGCCGCCGAGCCGGCCCGCGCCCCCGAGGGCGCCGGTCCGCTCGACCGACCCACCCCGCCCGGCCCCTTCGCGCCCGCCCCGGCCGTTGCGCAGCACCCGGCCGCCGGCCAGCCCCAGCCGTATCATCCGCAGGCCGCCGGCCAGCCCGGTCACCCGCACGCGGCGGGCCAGTCCGGTTACCCGCAGGCCGCGGGCCAGCCCGGCTACCCCCAGGCCACCGGGCAGCCAGGTCACCCGCGGTCCGGCTACCCGCAGGCCCCCGGCGCGCCCTGGTACGGCCAGCAGTCCGGCTGGAGCGGCGGGGGACAGCCGGGACAGCCGTACGGTCACCAGCCGCACCCCTCCGGCCAGCCCGTCCCGCCCTGGGCGGCCCCGCAGACGGCGGGCCCCCGGCCCAGCCGGATCGCCAAGTTCGCCGGCGCCGGGGTGGCGGTCTTCGCGCTGATGCTCGGCTCGGGCGTCGCCGGCGGGGCGCTCGCGCTCGCCGTCGACGGCGACTCGGGCATCACCCGCACCTACTCCGCCGCGCCGATCATCAACGGTGCCGACCTGCCCCGGATCGCCGCCGCCGTGCAGCCCAGCGTGGTCTCGATCGGCACGGACAACGGCGAGGGCTCCGGCGTGATCCTCACCGCCGACGGCTTCGTGCTCACCAACAACCACGTGGTCGCCTCCGCCACCGACGGCAAGGCCGTGGTGACCTTCGCCGACGGCAAGACCGCCGAGGCCAAGATCGTCGGCACCGACCCGAAGACCGACCTCGCGGTGGTCAAGGCCGACGGCGTCAGCGGCCTCAAGGCCGCCACCTTCGGCGACAGCGACGCGATGCAGGTCGGCGACCAGGTGCTCGCCCTCGGCAGCCCGCTGGGCCTCCAGGGCTCCGTCACCGCCGGCATCCTCAGCGCCCGGGACCGCACCATCCAGGCGGGCAGTGGGCAGCAGCGGCAGGACCCGGCGCAGGGGGCCAGCTCGATCGCGGGGCTGCTCCAGACCGACGCGCCGATCAACCCGGGCAACTCCGGCGGCGCACTTGTCAACACCAGGGGCGAGGTCATCGGCATCAACACCGCGATCGCCACCGCCGGGCAGGGCAGCAGCGGCAACATCGGCGTCGGCTTCGCCATCCCCAGCAACAAGGCCAAGGACGTGGCCGGCAAGCTCCAGCGGGGCGAGAAGGTCAGCCACCCGTCGCTCGGGGTCAGCGTGACCCCCGCCGAGGGCGGCGGGGCCCTGGTCGCCGCCGTCACGCCGGGCAGCCCCGCCGAGAAGGCCGGCCTGCAGCGCGGCGACGTGGTCACCCGGTTCGGCGACAAGGCGGTCAACGACTCGGACGACCTGGTCGGTGCCGTGCAGGCCGGCAAGGTCGGCGACCGGGTCGAGGTGACCTACAAGCGCAACGGCACCGAAGCCAGGGCGACCGTGACGCTCGCCGAGACGTCGTAACCGGCGACCGAAGACATTCCTCCTCCCTCCGGGTGGCGGGTGGCGGGGCCAAGGGGGTTGGCTCCGTCACCCGTCGCTCCCTCTGACGGCGGTTCACCCGGTGCGGGTGAGCCGCCGTCACCCGTCGCGCCGGAATCGTCGGCAGTCAGGACCGGCGAGGCGTACGGAGGGTGCGATGACCACGGCAGCGGCCGTTCGGGCCGACGAGCGGATCCAGCGGGACGTGCTCGACGAACTGGCCTGGGACGCCCAGGCGCAGCCGAACGAGATCGGGGTGACCGTCCACGACGGCGTGGTCACCCTGACCGGCTGGGTCGACGGGTACGCGCGGAAGTGGGCGGCGCGGCGCTGCGCGCAGCGCGTACGGGGGGTGCGGGCGGTCGCCGACGACGTCGAGGTGCGCCTGCCCGGCGAGCCGGGGCGTACGGACGCCGAGATCGCGATCGCGGCGGGCCGGGCGCTGGAGTGGGACAGCTTCGTCCCCGCCGAGCGGCTGGACGTCACCGTGGCCAACGGCTGGGTGATGCTCCGTGGCGAGGTGGAGTTCGGCTGGCAGCGGCGTACCGCCGAGCGGGAGTTGCGCCGGCTGCGGGGCGTACGCGGGGTGACCAACCTGGTCGAGGTGCGCCCCGTCGCCCGTACCGACAGCGAGCGGCTCCGGCGCGACCTCCAGCGGGCGCTGGGGCGCGGCATCGGCACGGAGCGGGTGACCGTCGAGGTGGACGGGGACACGGTCGTGCTGACCGGGGTGGTGCGCTCCTGGTGGGAACGGGACGAGGCGGAGCGGGTGGCCTGGTCCGGCGAGGGGGTACGGGCGGTGCGGGAGCAGCTCCTCGTGGGCGGGTGACCGCCCGGATCGTCCCGTTTAGTGGCGCCGCCGCCGGGAACCCGTCGTCGACCCCGCCCGCCCAGCGGGCACGGGGCCGGCCCGGTGATGCCACAGCAGTGACCGAGGGGGAGGAATCCGTGGCCGTGAACCATCCGTCGCCCGACCGATCGGCACCGCGGCCGTTGCGGATCGCGATGGTGGTGCCGCCGTGGCTGTCGGTGCCGCCGCCCGGCTACGGCGGGCTGGAACAGGTGGTGACCGGCCTGGTGGAGACGCTTGTCGACCGGGGCCACGCGGTCACCGTGTTCGGGGCGGGCCGGGAGCACGGGACCGCGGCGGCGTTCGTCTCGACGGTGCCCGAACTCCAGTTCGACCGGCTCGGCGAGGCGCTGCCCGAGCTGGCCCACCTGGCCCGGGTCAACCACCGGGTCCACGCCGGCGACTTCGACATCGTCCACGACCACACCACCATCGGCCCGCTGATCGCCGGCCACCGAGCCGTGCCCACCGTCGCCACCGTGCACGGCAACCCCGTGGGCGAGTACGGCGACGTGCTCAGCGAGACCGACAGGGGGGTCGGGCTGGTGGCCATCTCGCATGCCCAGCGCCGGCTCAACCCACCGCTGCACTGGGTCGGCACGGTGCACAACGCGATGGACGTCCGGGGCGTCCCGCACAAGACCACTCCCGGGCGGGGGCCGGTGCTCTGGCTGGCCCGGTTCAGCCCCGACAAGGGACCGGACGTCGCCATCCGGGCCTGCCGGGCCGCCGGCCTGCCGTTGGTGCTGGCCGGCAAGTGCAACGAGCCGGCCGAGCGCCGCTACTACGACCAGGTGGTCCGGCCCCTGCTCGGCGAGGACGTCCGGGTGGTGCTCGACGCCGACCGGGCCGAGGCGCTGCGGCTGCTGGTCGAGGCCCGGTGCCTGATCATGCCGATCCGGTGGGACGAGCCGTTCGGCATGGTGATGGTGGAGGCGATGGCGACCGGGACGCCGGTGGTGGCGCTGGACCGGGGGGCGGTGCCGGAACTCGTCCGACCGGGAAGGACCGGCCTGATCTGCGAGCACGTGGACGAGCTGCCCAGCGCCCTGCGCGCGGCGACGGGCATCGACCCGGCGACCTGCGTCGCGCACGTGGCGGAGAACTTCTCCACCGGGCGGATGGCCACCGGCTACGAGGAGGTGTACCGCCGCTTCATCGCGGAGGCGGCGTCGCCCGAGGCGGCCCGGGAGCCGGTCCGGGTCCGGGCCCGCTGACCGCCGCGGTCAGACCCGCGCCGCCCCGAGCGCGGTGATCGCGCTGTCCAGCCGGCGGGCGTACGCGTCGGTGAGGGCGCCCTCGCCGCGGCGGATCGCGACCTTCTCGCGGAGCCGGGCGATCCGCTCGCCCAGGTCGCCCGAGCGGGCGCGGGCCGCGTCGGTCAGGTTACGCAGCTCGTTGCGGAAGTCGAGGCCGACGTCGGGGCGGATCCCCCCGTCGTCGAGGCCGGCGCCGATCAGCCCGTCGACCCGGTTGGCCGCCTCGATGAGGTCGCCGCGCTCCGGAGCCGTCGGGGTGGGCCGGGGCGTGACCGGCGGCGCGGACGTCGGGGTCGGGGAGGCCGCCGGGGGCGGTGCGGCGTCGGCCGTGGGCGTGGGGGAGGGCGGTGGGTCGGACGGGCCGGTGCTGGGCAGCGCCCGGGGCGGGCTCGACTCCTCCTGACGGATCGCGGGCACGGCCAGGGCCACCCCCACGAGCAGTACGACCGGCACGATCAGCACCGGGCGCGGCAGGCGGCGCCGACGGCGCTCCCGGGCGTGGCGGGCGCTGCGCGGCTCGGACCCACCGTCCGGCCCTCCCGTGCCCGGCACCGCTCCATCTGCTGGCACCGTCCCGTTCGCCGGGGCCGGGGTGACCGGCTCGGCGGGCAGGGTCGGGAGGGCGACCGTCGGCGCGAGCATGGTGGCGGCCTGCGGATCGGCGGGAAGCAGTTGGTCGCGCAGGAGGGTGGCGACCTGGCGGGCGGTGGGCCGCGCCAGCGGGTCCCGCTCCAGGCAGCGCAGGCAGGTGCGGGCGACCTCCGGCGGCAGACCCGGCAGGTCGGCCAGCGAGGGCGGGCCCTCCCCGGCGAGCGCCTCGCTGAGCTGCTCCCAGGTGTCCGCCGGGTACGGCACCCGACCGGTCAGCGCCTCGTAGAGCAGCACGCCGAGGGAGTACACGTCGGTGGCCGGCTGGGCGGGTGCCCCGTCGAGCCGTTCCGGCGCCACGTACGCGGGCGTGCCGAAGGTGCCCCCGTCCTCGTCGTCGTCCGGCGCGCCGATCCGGGTGGCGATGCCGAAGTCGAGCACCTTGACCCCCGCCCGGGTCATCATCACGTTGGCCGGGGTGATGTCCCGGTGCACGATGCCGAGCCGGTGCGCGGCGGCGAGCGCGTCCGCCACCTGGGCGGCCACCTCGACCGCCTCGGTCCACGGCAGCGGCCCCTCGGTGAGCCGGACCTCCAGCTCCTCGCCGGCCAGCAGTTCCATCACGACGAACGACGTGATCGACCCGTCGGGCGCGACGGTCTCGCCGTAGTCGTGCACCGAGGTGACGTGCGGGTGGACGAGCTGGGCGGCGGCGCGGGCCTCCTCGCGCACCATGTCGCGGAAGCGGGCGTCGGCGGCGAGCGACGGGGCGAGCACCTTCAGCGCCACGATCCGGTCGAGCACCTCGTCGCGCGCCCGCCAGATCACCGACATGCCGCCGGCGCCGATCTGGTCGACGAGCCGGTACCGGCGGGCCAGCAACCGGCCGGGGTGCAGTGCTGGCTTCACGGAACGCACCTGCCTCGCTGTGGGAGCGCTATCAGGTTGCGCGAATGTGTCGGGCCTGTCAACGGTCGACTACCTTCCGGGACCCGGGCCGCTTCGGCGAGCCGCCCCTCGGCCGTCCCCGGGCCGGCACCGGGCCGCCCCTCGGCCGCCTTCGGGCCGCCGCCCGGGCCGCCCCTCGGTTGCCCCGAGGCCGCCCCTCGGCCGCCCCCCGGGCCGGCACCGGGCGGGCACTTTTCCGCCCGTGCCAGGATGGAACGCATGTCGCAGGGACCGGTGGCGTTCGTGCTCGGGGGCGGGGGAGTCCTCGGGGCGGTCGAGGTGGGCATGCTGCGGGCGCTGTTCCGGGCCGGCATCCGGCCCGACGTGGTGCTCGGCACCTCGATCGGGGCGGTCAACGGCGCGCTGGTCGCCGCCGAAGCGTCCGAGGCGGTCACCGACCGGCTGGTCCGGCTCTGGGCCTCGCCCGAGGCGAGCGAGGTGTACGGCGACTCGGTGGCCCGCCAACTGCGCCGGTTCGCCGCCCGTACCCACCTGCACTCGCCGCGCCCGCTGCGCAAGCTGCTGGAGGCCGAACTGGGCGCGGAGACCACCTTCGCCGATCTCAAGGTGCCCTTCCGCTGCTGCGCGGCCAACATCGAGCGGGCCGCCGAGCACTGGTTCGACAGCGGGCCGCTGGTGCCGGCCGTGCTCGCCTCCGCCTCGGTGCCGGGGCTCCTGCCGCCGGCCCGGATCGACGACCAGCACTACATCGACGGCGGGATCGTGAACTCCATCCCGATCGGCGAGGCGGTCGCCGTGGGCGCCACGCGGATCTTCGTACTCCAGGTGGGCCGGATCGAGCGGGCGCTGACCCCGCCCCGGCGACCCTGGGAGATCGCCCAGGTCGCGTTCGAGATCGCCCGGCGGCACCGGTTCGCCCGGGAGATGGCGGCCCTGCCCGACGGGGTGGAGGTGCACGTCCTGCCCACCGGCGGGCTGGAGCCGCGCGACGACACGCCGTGGGCGTACCGGGACATGGCGGCGGTGGGGCGGCGGATCAGCCGCGCCTACACGGCCTCCCGGCGCTACCTGGCGACGCAGTTGGAACACTGATGCCCCTACCGCCGCGGTGGGTGCGCCGGCTGCTCCTGGCCCCCGGCGTGGTGCTGCTGGCCTTCCTGGTCGTGACGACCCTGCCGGTCTGGGCGCTGCTCGCGGCGGCCGCCTCGCCGCTGGTCCCGGGCCGGCTGCGGCCGCTGCGCCTGCTCTGGCTCGGCTGCGTCTACCTGGTCTGGGACGCGACGGCGCTGCTCGCGCTCTTCGTGCTCTGGGTCGCCTCCGGCTTCGGCTGGCGGGTCCGCTCGCCCGGCTTCCAGCGGGCGCACTACGTGCTCGCCGGCTGGTTCCTGCGGGCGCTCTTCTGGCACGCCCGCTGGGCGCTGCACCTGAGCATCGACGTGGTGGGCACCGACCCGGACACGGCCCTGCCCGGCCGGCCCGAGCTGGTGCTCTGCCGGCACGCCGGCCCGGGCGACTCGTTCATCCTGATCCACGCCCTGGTCAACTGGTTCAACCGGGAGCCGCGGATCGTGCTGAAGGACAGCCTCCAGTGGGACCCGGCGGTCGACGTGCTGCTCAACCGGCTGCCGAACCGCTTCCTCGCGCCGGGGCCGGACCGCCGGGGGTCGGTGACCGAGCAGATCGGGCACCTGGCCCACGGCCTGGACGACGACGACGCGTTCGTGATCTTCCCGGAGGGCGGCAACTTCACCCCCGGCCGCCGGCTGCGGGCCATCGAGAAGCTGCGCGGCCTCGGCCTCGAACGGATGGCGCGCCGCGCGGAGCGGATGCGGCACGTGCTCGCCCCGCAGCCGGGCGGGCTGCTCGCGGCGCTGGACGCCGCGCCCGACGCCGGGGTGATCTTCGTGGCGCACACCGGCCTGGACCGGATGCTGAGCGTCGGCGACGTGTGGCGGGAACTGCCGATGGACAAGCGGATCATCATGCGGTTCTGGTCGGTGCCGCCGGAGGAGGTGCCGACCGGTCACCAGGAGCGGATCGACTGGCTTTTCGACTGGTGGGCGCGGATCGACGAGTGGATCGCGGCCAATCGGGACGGTGCCGCGTAGGGTGCGCTGGTGGACCAGATCTGCGTGGTGACGACGGTGGTGGACGCCCGCTCGGTCGCGGACGTGATGGCGGCGGCGGCCGTCGCCGGTCGGCTCGCGGCCTGCGCCCAGGTGGGCGGCCAGGTGGACAGCACCTACTGGTGGCGTTCCGGGGTGGACACCAGCACCGAGTGGTCGGTGCAGTTCAAGACCGCGCCGGACCGGGCCGCCGCGCTGGTGGAGCAGATCCGGGCCAGCCACCCGTACGAGGTGCCGGAGATCCTGGTCACCCGGGTGGAGAGCGGCGACCCCGCCTACGCCGCCTGGGTGCACGAGCACACCCGGCCCTGAGTACCCGCACTCTGGTCAGGTGATCTCCCGGCCACCATGATGGCCGGGTGCAGAACACCGGTTACCCCTGTCCCGCCTGCGGCGCGCCGGCCGACCTCGGCTCCGGCTGCTCCGGTTGCGGCCGACCGCCGTACCCGGCCGCCGCCGAGGTGGTCCGGCTCGACCGGGAGATCGTCGCGCTCGGCGGCGAGGTCGAGCGGGCCCGCGCGGCGTACCAGGGGCTCACCGGCCGGCTGAACGCGGCCCGGCAGCGTCGGGCGGCGTTGGCCGCCGCGGTCCGGGCGGAGTTCCCCGCCCCGCGCCCGGCGGCGCCCGCGACTCCGGGGCCGGTGCGCCCCGCGTCCGTCGCGGCCCCGGTGCCGGTGCGCCCGGCGCCGGGCGTGACCCCGCCGCCGGCCGCGACCCCGGTGCCGGCCTGGCCGGGCCGGGGGCCGGTCGCTCCGGTCCCCGCGCCGGCGGGTGCGGGCGTCGGCGGGGCGGAGACCTCCACCCGTACGGTGCAGGGCCTGCTCTTCGTCCTCGGCGGGCTGCTGCTGGGCACCGCCGCGGTGGTCTTCACGGCGGTCGCCTGGGCGTCGGTGGGGGTCGCCGGCCGGGCCCTGATCCTGTTCGCGTTCACCGCCCTCGCCCTGGCCGCGCCGCTGGTGGCGGTGCGGCGTGGGCTGCGCGGCACCGCGGAGACCTTCGCCGCCGTCGGGCTGCTGCTGGTGCTCCTCGACGGGTACGCCGCCTGGTCGGTGGACCTGGTCGGGGTGGCGGACTGGCCCGCCACCCGGTACGCCGCGCTGGTCGGGGGGGCCGGCGCGGCGGTCGCCGCCGGGTACGCCCGGCTCAGCGGACTGACCGTGCCGTGGTTCGCGGCCCTGCTGACCGCGCAGCCGGTGCTGCCCCTGCTCGTCGTCGACGCCCGGCCGGACGCCGCCGGCTGGGCGCTGACCTTCCTGGGGGTGGCGCTGCTCGACCTGGCGGTGCTGGTCGCGCTGCGCCGCCGGGGCGCCCCGGCGGCCGGTGCCGGTGCCGTCGGGACGCCGGCAGCCGGGGGCCCGACCGCTGGTGGCCCGGTCCCCGGTGCCGTGGCCCCGGGCGGTGCCGTGGCCCCGGGCGGTGGAGGCGTCGCTGCGTCGGCTCGGCACCGACCACATCGACCTGTACCAGATGCACGAGCCGGACCCGGGCACCCCGATCGACGAG
>NZ_JBEZEV010000108.1:0-20156 GCF_040649055.1 Micromonospora sp. NPDC049060 | reverse complement strand
ACCCCGGGACGTCGTACACCCGGCCCCTGCGACGCGGGGGCCGGCGCCGCCTGACGTCGGGCCGGGATGGCGAGGATCCTGCGCGCCGGCCTCCTGGCCGGGTCAGCGTTGCAGGCGGGCCGGCTTGCCCGAACCGCTGCGGCGGACCAGCCAGGTCACGGCGATGTGGGGGTGAACATGGCCTCGGCCGCGCCGTCCGGGTCGTGCGCGGGCGATGCGCTCGTAGACGCGCCGGCGGCCGCGGTTGGACGCCACGCACAGGGAGCGTTCGGTCCGGCCCATGTAGCGGGCGGTGTTGATGACCTGGCTCTCCAGCGCCTGTACGACACCGCGAGCGATGCGGTTTCCGGACGCCTGCATGACCGTGTCGTGGAAAGCCCGATCGTGCTCGTGGTAGGTGACGTGGTCGTCGACGAGCTCGTCCATGCGGTCCACCAGCGCGCGTAGCCGGTCAATGCTCTCCGCGTCGGCGAGGCGGGCGGCGACGTTCGCCATGTCGGACTCCAGCACCCGCCGGGTGGCGACGAGGTCGTCGAGGATGGCGAGGCTGTCGTCCTCTGCAATCCCGGGTCGATGAGCAGCACGCTGGCGCGGCCTTGCACGACGATGGTGTTGCTCTGGAGAAATTCGCTCTCGTGAACCAGTACGCCGTCCGCGACCTGCCCCAGCACGAGTTCGCCTCCCGGATGGCGTAGTGGTGCATCGTGACGCCGTGCTTGAACGATCGTTGCTCGAGCAGGTCGAGCTCGATCGGCATGTCCCAGTCATCGAACAGCGGCCGGCCGAAGCCGAGGATCGCCGGGTGGGTGAAGAGCAGCAGTTCGTCGAGAAGCCCCGCCCGGAGAAGCTGCGTGGCGAGCGCCGCGCCGCCCACACCGAGGGTGCCGTCGGCAGGGAGCGCCACGGGCTGATTGTGGTTTCCGCGGATCCACAAGGCGTCTTCAAGGTGGCCAACGAAGGGCATGTCCGGCTGCCGACGATGGTTCGTCAGTGGTGCGGCCTCGCCGCCGGTGACCGCGTATTCATCGTGACTGACCGGCCAGCGGACGGCTGGTAGTTCACCCGCGAGCGAAGCTCGACGAGCTGATCACCCAGGGACGCCGAACTGCCATCGCTTCCGGCCGAGTGGTCGGTGATGCCTGGGTCCGGCTACGGGCAAATCCATGGACCATGCCGTCAACGGCGAGCGGGACATCCTCGGCCTGTGAGCCGGCGACGGCGGTGAAGGCGCCAAGTTCTGGCTGTCGGTGTTCACCGAGATCAAGCATCGAGGCGTCGAGGATGTGGCAGCCGTGCAGGATTTGCTTGCCCTGGTGGGCTCGAACTCCGGGTGGAGCTTGCGGATATGTGGTCGTGGTCATGCTGGTGCTCGTGTAGAACGGCGTCGTGGATGTTGAGGAGATCCAGGGTGGTACCAGCCGGATCCGCGCTCACCGTGCAGATCTGATCCTTGGCACCCGCTGGCACGGGCTGCTCCTCGATGTCACGTCTGCGCCCCGACGTGCGGGACTTGCGGTGGAGGTCACTGGGGGTGGGCGTCTTCAGATCCGGCAGGGATCGGCGGTCGTGTTCCTTGCCCGCCAGCACGCTGCTTACCTCTATGTCGATTACCTGCGATTGAACGGCTACAGGTCGGTCATGCCACCTATCCGATCGGTGGAGACCCGCCAACTCGGCGGGGCCCCGGCTGCAGACCGGAACATGCGATGGGCGTACCGGTTCGCGGACCTGCTCACCACCAGCAGGGTCGGGCCGCTGCATTCGAGCCGGTGGTTGTTGCAGGCAAGCGCACCGTACCTGCGGTATGTGGCGACGTGCGGGTCGGTCTTCAAGCCCGCCCCCATCGCCGACCGCTGGTCCGAGCTGTTGGTCGACGATAGTGCCGGTGAGCTTGACTGGTACGGCCACGGCGGCAGCGGTCTAGTGCTCCCCATGCGACCGATGTCCCGGCACGACGATGCGCGGGTGAAGGCGTACCGCAAGCAGGTCCGCGACGGCACGGTGCCGCCGATCCTGTTGTGGTGGGTGAGTAGCCTCGACTGCTATCTGCTCCTCGACGGGCATGACCGGCTTGCCGCGTGCCTGGCCGAGGTGGTCGAACCACCACTGATGACGCTGATGGCGGTCGTTGACGCCGACGAAGTGGACCGGCGGAACGCGTGGTCGGTGCGCCATCATGTCGACACCGTCTCCCACATTGAACGCGAAATCGCGAAGGGCACGCCGGGAGCCGCGCGCGCTCTGGTCACCGAGCAACGGCGGCTCGCCGACGATCTCGTGACGCCGAATTTCGGCGCGAAGCCTACCCGGGCCTGGATGCTCCCCGGCGGCGTACCCGCATGGAACCGCGCAGCAGCCCTGGCCGACCCTGTATGGGCGGAACATCATCGCTGACCGCACCATGGCCGGTTCGCGGCTCGGCCATCGTCGCTCATGCACGACCCGCGGCTGTGCATCAGGCGACGATGGGGGACACGACCACCGGCATCGGCTCGGCAGATCAACGCCTTGCCGGACCCTTCCTGAAGTGACCCCTGAGGTCGCACACCTCCTGACTTGGCATCCTGCCGGGAACGAAGAGCCCTCCGTGTGCACGGAGAGCTGCTGACGTTGATCTTCATGGCCGGCGGGATACCCGGCCATGAGCACGAGGTGCTCGTGTTGCCCGGGAAGGCCACGACAAGCAGGACCTGGCCTCGCTGTCGCACCTCTCGCCGCGTACGGTCGAGTAGCACGTCGCCAGCCTGCTGCTCAACACCGGGCACGCGAACCGCAGGGCGCTGCGCGGCAGCGTCGACGACCTGCTGCGGCCCAGACAGCCGGGCCGGAAGCCTGCCGTGACCGACGGCCGGGACGCGTGGTCCCGGCGGGTGCCGGAACCCGCGACTGTCACGCACGCCCTACCGGCCCCCGGGCGGGGCGGTGCTGCCGCGGACGGTGAGTGTCGTGGCCAGCTCCATGCCGACCTGGGTCGTCCGCTCTCCCCGGCCCAGGGCGAGCGCGAGTTCGGTGGCCGCCACCGCCATCTCGACGATCGGCTGACGTACGGTGGTCAGCGGCGGGTCGATCAGGGCGGCGATGGGCAGGTCGTCGAAGCCGACGACGCTGAGGTCCGACGGGATGCGCAGGCCGAGGTCGCGGGCGCCGCGGTAGACGCCGACCGCCTGGAGGTCGTTGCCGGTGACGACGGCCGTCGGCCGTGGCTCGCGGCTCAGCAGCGCCAGGGCGGCCTCGTGGCCGGCCTCGGCGGTCAACGGAGCGTTGCTGATCAGCCCCGGATCGACCGTGAGGCCGGCGGCGTCCATGGCGGCGCGGTGGCCGTCGAGCCGGGCGCGGCTGCACAGGACGTGCTCCGGCCCGGCGATGACGGCGATGCGGCGGTGGCCGAGCCGGATGAGGTGGCGGGTGGCTGATCGGCCACCGGTCCAGTTGGTGGCGCCGACGAAGTGGACGTCGTCGGGCAGTTCGCTCGTGGGGTCGAGCACGACGAAGGGGATGCCCCTGGCACGTAGCTGGTCGCGCTGCTCGTCGGTCAACTGCGCCACGGTGATGACGCAGTCGGGGCGGCGGGCGAGGGTGTCGTCGATCCAGTAGTGGATGGCGCTGCGTTCCGGCCCGAACTCGGTCAGCACGACGCCGACGCGCTGTTCACGCGCGACCCGCTCGACCCCGCGGATGATCTCGATGCCCCACATGTGCTGCAACTCGTCGAAGACGAGCTCCATCATGTTGCTGCGGGTGACCGGCGACGACCGGCGGTATCCGTACCGGCTGATCAGGGCCTCGACCCGAGCCCGGGTGTCGGCGGAGACGCCGGACCGGCCGTTGATGACCTTGGACACCGTCGGGACGGACACGCCGGCGCTCCGGGCGATGTAGGAGATCGTCACGGGCCGGGACGGATCGTCCGGCCTTTGGTCCTGGCCGGTGACCACCTCGCCTGACTCGGCGTGCGACACTCCAGCCCCCTCTCCTCGCCGGCCGGTCCGGGTCACGGCGCCAGGATGGTGCCGGCCACGTCGAGCGGTTCGTAGTCGAACCAGTCGACGTGGACGGTGCCGGAGGCGGCGTACACGCCGATCACCCGGCCGGTGAACCCGCCGGCCACCTCGGTGGACAGGTATCGGCCGTCGAGTTCGGCGAGCGGGTCGAAGGTGCCGTCGGGGTGCTGGATGCCGAGGCGCAGCACGTCGGGCTCCTCGCACGGGTGCCAACTGCCGGGCGGGGAGGCGACCACGTCGACGCCGAGCTGGACCGGGCCCGGTGCCACCGGACGGGTGGCGACGGTCGGGCGCACCGAACCCAGCCGGGCCACGACCCGCACCAGGCCGTCGCCGACCTCGATGTCGTAGTGGTGCCGCTCGTCCAGGCGTACGGCGAGCCCACCCACGCCCTCGGCCGGGTCGACCAGCGCCCGGACGCGGCAGGACAGGTGCTGCTGGCGACGGCCGACGAAGGTCACGTCCGGCTCGTCGAGCGACGCTCCGCGGGCGTGGAGGGTGAGCCAGCCCGGGCGGGCCGCCGTCGACCAGCACCCGGCGGGTCGGGACCGCACCGACACCCAGCGCGGATCCAGCCGGGCGTCGTCGAAGTCGTCGCGGACGGGTGGCGCGGGCACCGGCCGGGGCGGCCACGGTGGCGCGGGCATGACCGGGCTGACGTCGCCGACCACCGGCCACCCGTCGACCCAGGTGACCGGTGCGAGGTACGTCTCCCGGCCCAGGACGTGCCATCCCGGGGTGCCACCGCCCGGCCGTACGCCCAGCAGCGCCATCCACCAGGAGCCGTCGGGCGCTTGGACGAGGTCGGCGTGGCCGGTGTTCTGGATCGGCCGGTGCGTGCCGCGGTGGGTGAGGATCGGGTTGGCCGGGCAGGGCTCGAACGGCCCGTCGGGCGCGGGACCACGGGCGATGGACACGGCGTGCCCCCGCTCGGTGCCGCCCTCGGCGATCAGCAGGTACCAGAGGTCGCCGATCCGGTACAGGTGCGGGGCCTCCGGGGCCTGCGCGCCGGGTGCGCCGGACCACGTCCGGCGCGGCGGGCCGAGCGTCCTGCCGGTGTGCGGGTCGACGCGCACCTGGTGGATGCCGGCCGTCGTGCACCAGCAGTCGCCGTTCTCGTCCCAGGCCAGGTCCGGGTCGATGCCGGCGACGTCGGGCAGCCGCACCGGCTCCGACCACGGGCCGGCGGCGTCCGTGGCGGTGAAGACCATGGTGCCGGCGTCGGGCGCGACGTTGGTGACGATGAGCCAGAACCGGCCGTCGTGGTGGCGCAGCGTGGGCGCGTAGACGCCGCCGGACGAGGGCATCTGCGGTGGCAGGGAGAGCTGGCTCGGCCGGTCCAGCGCGTTGCCGATCTGCTCCCAGTGCACGAGGTCGCGGCTGCGGAAGATCGGCACGCCCGGGAAGTACTCGAAGCTGGAGCAGGCGAGGAAGTAGTCCTCGCCGACGCGGCAGATGCTCGGGTCCGGGTGCATACCGGGGATCACCGGGTTGCGGAACGTACCGTCGGCCCAGCGCGGCGGACCGGCCCCAGGCTCGGGGGCGGCCGTCTCCTGCTGCGCGATGCTCATGCGGCTCCCCACGGGCTGAGAGAAATTTTTTCTATCGACAGCGATAGTTGCCCGGAAAGGCTAGGAAAGCGGGCCGGTGAAGTCAACGTCCTTGGCGATCGCCTGCCCGACATTGACGCCTGTCGAGGAAAAAGCGTACCGTCCAGCGCGAAACTTTCGCTGTCTCGGCGGCGGAGGGCGGGAGCAGCGCAGCGCACGCGGAGGAAGGGCACCTCCGCGCCAGATCCGTCCTGCGCCGGCCGGCACAGCCGGCCGGCGCGCAGGTCATTCCTCCTTCGAGCGCTGGAGAACCCATGCCCTCATCCACCTGCTCGTCGCCACGGCGACCGGCGGCCGTCCCCACCGCCACAACCTCAGGGACCGGCTCATGAGACTGCGAAGAACACGCCTGCGCGCTGGGGTCGTCGCCCTGGGCGTCGCCGCGCTGCTGACCACCGGCATGGTCGTGGCCACCACCGCCCAGGCCGCAGCTGGCTGCTCGGTCGCCTACGCGACGACGGCGCAGTGGCCGGGCGGCTTCACCGCCGACGTCCGGGTGACCAACCTCGGCGACCCGGTCAACGGCTGGCGCCTGGCCTGGGCGTTCCCGTCCGGGCAGCAGGTGACCCAGGCCTGGAACGCGACCGTGACCGCCTCCGGCAGCCAGGTCACCGCGACCAACGCGAGCTACAACGCGGCGATTGGCACGAACGCCACGGTGTCGTTCGGCTTCAACGGCTCCTGGTCCGGCAGCAACACGACGCCGTCCGCGTTCACGCTCAACGGAGTCGCCTGCACCGGCACGACGGGCCCGTCGACGAGCCCGACCGTCTCACCGTCCACCTCGCCCCGGCCGGCCGACCCGATGGCCACGGTGGCCGCGATGGAGCCCGGCTGGAATCTGGGCAACACCCTCGACGCCATCCCCGACGAGACGTCCTGGGGAAACCCGCTCACCACCCAGGCGCTGCTGCGCCACGTACGCTCCCAGGGCTACAAGAGCGGCGCCGCGGCCGGGCACGCCGCGGCGCCGCCGCCATCCTCATGACGCTCGTCTGGTTGATGACCTTCGTTCCTTCATGGACGGTCGCAGTGCGGGAGTGGCCCGTAGCAGTGCGGCTGGGGTTGAGCTCCTCGATCGGTACCGGGGGCAGCGGTTGGACGAGTTGTGGCTGGACCATGACCTGGGCGGGGACGACACGATCTGGCCGGTCGTGGAGGTGCTGGAACGGGCCGCCTTCGAGGATCGCCGGTTCGACATCGGTGTCGTCTGCGTCCACTCCGCCAACCCGGCTGGTGCCACGAAGATCGTCCAAGTTCTGCGGCACTGGGGCTACCAGGTCCACGTCGCGTCGGGCTCGACGGACGTCGGCTATCTCGACGGGACCGCCAGCGCGAGCTGACCGGTTGCAGAGCGCCAGAGCGACACAGGCCAGCCGACCTCGCGACTCGCAGCAGAAGCAGATAGTCGGCTATCGCGGGACTCGGCGCCCGAAGGACGAGGCGTGCTGGCCAGTTGGCTCTTGAGGGCATGCCGCCGAGTTACCACACTTACTCGCTATGAGTGCTAATACTCCAGCCGGGGATGTTGACCTTGGCTGAGCTGCGGCTTGCAGGACTTATTTCGATGATGGCACGGATCGTGCTTGCCTCAACACCCAGCGGCAGGCCGCCCGAGTCATGTTGGGCACACAGGCGTTTCCGACCTCGTTCCGTGTGGGGCAGGTGTTGCGGTGCAGCCTCGGGCACGTGGCATGTCGCCGTTCGCCGAATGCAAGCCTCCGCAGCTCGCTAATCTCCTGGTGGATGCTTGTTCCGTCAGCTGGAAAGCGAAATATTCTAATGGCAGAGGAAATCATCCGCGCGGCTGTCCACCCGGCGATCGGTGTGGCGCGGGTAGGAAACAGCGACAGTGAGTATTTCATCGGCCCGGAGATGCCGGATCCTCCGCCTCGTGAGCCGGGCTTCTACCGGGACCGGTCCGGGGCGATCAAACGTCAGGCCGCCCGGTTCCGGGTGTACGGGTACGACGCCAAAGGCCAAGTGGTCAAGGAGATCCTTCCCCAGGAGGGCACGTCCCTGCGCTGGAGCGTCGAGCTGGCCAACAAGAAGGCCGCCTGGTACCAGTTCCGGCTGGCGATGGACATCCCCGAAGCCGAGCAGGCCAAGAACGCCGAGCTGCGCAACGCCGACGTGCCGCGCGCCGAGCGCGACCGGCTGGAGATCAAGCCCGGTCCACGCGAGGTCAGTGGTGTCAATGTCAGCAGCGGTGCTGTCTTCGACACGGGAAAGTTCATGGGCATCCCCGTGTACCTCGGCGAGCTGCACACCGATGAGGAAGGGCGGCTGCTGGTCCTCGGCGGCAAGGGTGCCGCCGGCCCGTACGACAAGAAGTACGAGACGCTGAAGTCGTACGCCAACAACGACGGTTGGCACGACGACGTCTCCGACGGACCCGTGACCGCGAAAGTGACCATCGACGGCCGCGAGATACCGGTGGATCCGGCCTGGGTCATCGTCGGACCGCCCGACTACGCGCCCGGCGTCAAGAGCGTGCGCACGTTGTACGACCTGCTGTTCGACATGCACGTCGCCAGCGGTGTGCTGCCCTTTCCCGAGGTGTCGTTCCACGAGCACATCGCGCCGGTGCTGCGCCGGATGAGCGAGCTTCAATGGGTCAACCACGGGTTCGCCACCCGGTTCGGTTGGGGCGGGGCCGACTACTTTCTCGACGACTCCGTCATGGCCAAGCTCGCCCGGCCCGATCAGCAGTACGCGGAGCTGCGCACCCAGATCTACACGGCGCTGCGCCACATCGACCGGGACGGGATCTCCCCGGTGCCGTGGCCATGGATCTACGGCGACGCCATGTCGGTGCCGCCCCGCTCGGTGCGCCACCACGTGACGTTGTCACCCGTCCAGTACCGCATGTTCCGCTACTGGGCGGCGGGCAGGTTCGTGCCGGGCGACCCGCCCGCCTCCGGCAGGCAGTTCCGTGACGTGGCACTGGATCTGCAACCGGAGACGCTCGACCGTGCCGCGCTCGACTTCTGCCTGGCCGACGCGTTCCACCCGGGTTGCGAGGTGACCTGGCCCATCCGGCATCCGTCGATGTACCAGGGCCGTTTTCCGCATCCGGCACCGGCCCAGCGGCTGGCAGGAGCCGTTCTACGGGCCCTGGCTGACCCCGCAGAACGCGATGGCGGTGGACGGCCCGCTGTATGCCCAGGCTCCCGGCGACCTCACCCGCTGGATGGCCGTGCCGTGGCAGACCGACACCTCCGAGTGCCGTTCCGGTTACGCCAGTCAGGAGGAGATGGGCTTCACCGCCGGGTTCGACCCGTACCTGCCGACGTGGTGGCCCGCGACCGTGCCCAACCATGTGCTCACCGAAGCCGACTACCGCACGGTCATGGACACGCATCAGGACATCGAGGTGCGGCGCAAGGCCTTCGAGCAGCGGGCGGTGTGGTTCCGGGCGCTGCACGGCGACGATGAGCAGCAGCACAAGCAGATGGTGGAACTCTGGTCCAAGCTCGGCATCGTGGAGACCCGCGACGGCCCTGACGACGGCACGTTTCCCGCTGTCATGCGGGTGGAGTCGAAGCCACTGCTCGACCTCGACCAGGTGCCGTACACCCGCAACCTGATCGCCCTGCACGTGCCCGAGACGGCCGACGGCGCAGGGGTCTCCGATGACGAGGTCGGATACGTCATCGAGCAGAGCCCGTTCGACTCCGACGAGGTGCTGGTGGGCCGCTTCGACAAGGTCAGCCCGTACCGGGACCAGCTGTGAGCGGAGGCGGCCCGCCCCCCGGTTCCTGGTACGACGTCGTGGTGGCCGGCGGCGGTCCCGCCGGTACCGCCGCCACTGCGGCCCTGGTCCGCGCGGGCCGCTCGGTTCTGCTCGTTGACGCCGGCCACCGCGCGCCGCGGGCCGGGCAGGCCCTGCCCGGGGCGGCCCGCCGCATGCTGAACGAACTCGGCCTGCCCACTCCGGACGCGGCCGGCGGCCACCCACGATGCCTGGCCAACCTTTCGGCCTGGGACTCGGAGACGCTTGCCCGTGTCGACACGATCCTCGACCCGTACGGGCACGGCTGGCACCTGGACCGGCCGCTCTACGACCGCCAACTGCGCGCGGCCACCGTGGCCGCCGGAGCCCGGGCTCTCGACGACACACGGGTCACCGAGGCCGTGCGCGAGCCGGGCGGCGCGTGGACCCTACGGCTGCACACCGCGACGGGAGCCCGCTGGGTCAGGTGCGCGTGGCTGGTCGAGGCGACCGGCCGGGCCGGGGCCATCGCCCGTCGTCACGGCGGCCATTGCCGGACCACCGACCGGCTCGTCGGCGTCGAAGTCCGTGTCCCCGCAGCCGATCCGGTCCTGGCCGCCTCGCTGGTCGAGGCGGCGCCCGACGGGTGGTGGTACGCCGCGCCCGCGCCGAACAAGCACCGGGTGCTCACCTACTTCACCGATGCCGATCTGGCGCCGGGGGACCTGCACCGGCCGGTCCGGTACCGGGCGCTGCTGGCCAGGCTCCACCATGTGACCGCTCCTGGTCAGGATGTCGGAGAATGGGCCCCTCCGCGGCGGGTCGCCGCCCACAGCAGCCATCTCACCCTCCCGCACGGCGACGGGTGGATCGCCGCCGGTGACGCCGCCATCGCCTTCGACCCTCTCTCCAGCCAGGGCATCCTCACCGCCCTCTACACCGGGCTCGTCGCCGGCCGAGCCGCCGACCGGCACCTGCGCGGCGAGCGTGACGCCCTACCGGAGTACGCCGCGAACCTTGCCAGGATCCGGGCGGCGTACCGCCACCACCACCGCGCCGCGTACCAGCGGGAACAGCGGTGGACCTCGCGCCCCTTCTGGTGCCGGCGCCGGTAGTCATCTCCGCGGCCACGGTCTCCGGGCAGCACGCCGGTGCCGCATCCGCCTACCGGCAGCTGCTCCACCGCGGCACCGCGACCCACTCAACTTCGAGATCATGGAGGATCAATGGTGATCAAGCGCGGAACCGACATCGCCGACGCCGTGCCCAGCGCCATGTTCCCCTGGATCATCGACTGCGGCAGCTGGGGCGCCCGCCGGCCGAAGCCCCCCGGGGTGGTGCTGCTCGAAGGCACCACCCGGAAGATCATCCTTCACCACACCGGGGAGCCGGCACACAACACCACCGACTTCTCCCGCGAGCGGGCGGTGCGGTTGGCCAAGGACATCCAACGATTTCACCAGGACGAGAGGGGCTGGTCCGACTCCGGGCAGCACTTCACGGTCAGCCGGGGTGGTCATGTGCTGGAAGGACGGGCGTGCAGCCTCGAAACTCTGGAGACCGGCCTGGCCCAGGTCCGATCGGCGCACTGCCCCGGCCGCAACCACGACTCGATAGGCATCGAGAACGAGGGTTTCTACATCGAGGAGACCCCGACGCGGAAGCTGTGGGACTCGCTGGTGCGGCTCTGCGTCACGATCTGCCGGCAATACCAGCTCAGAGCGCACCACATCTTCGGTCACTGGGACTTCCGCAACACGCAATGTCCCGGCATCGGCTTCTACCGCCAGTTCCCGCAGCTGCGCCGCGAGGTGGCGGCCCAGCTCGGAACACAGATCGGGGAGGTCCCGGAGCGAACCTGGCCCGACATCTACGAGGTCGCCGAGGGTACGCCCGTCGGGGGCCCGGTGGTCACCGTCGCCCAGTACCTCCTGCGCAACGCCGGTTACCCCGTCCCGCTGACGGATGGCGGGCAGTGGTCCCCCGAGATGACCTCAGCCATCAGGGACTGGCAGCACAGGCACGGTCTTGCGGTGTCGCCGGACGGGACCATGACCGCAGAAACCTGGGAGACACTCGCTCCGGAGCTGGACCAGCACGCCACTGGCGATGTGGTCAGGGCGCTGCAAGGCATCCTCGTCGCCAAGGGATACGTCGATGTCGGCGTCGACGGCCAGTTCGACGATGCCACCGGGAGTGCCGTCAAGGACCTGCAGACGCTGCACGGCCTGCCCGCCAACGGCAAAGTGGACACCAGGACGTGGTGCGCCGTCACTGGCGGCGTGGTCCGCGAAGCCTTCGGGGACGCCCTTCATTCGTAGCGCCCAGGCGACAGGAACCAGGTTGCCTGGTCTCCGCACCTGCGGCAGCCTTCGCGACGTGATCGAGACGCGTGTGCTCACCGAGGGCGACTGGAAGACCTGGCGGAATCTGCGGCTCGCCGCGCTGGCAGAGGCGCCGTACGCCTTCGGTTCCCAACTGGCGGCCTGGCAGGGCGACGGCGACCGGGAGGAACGTTGGCGCGGTCGGCTGGCCGTTCCCGGCTCACACAACGTCGTGGCGACGCTCGACGGGCATCCCGTCGGCATGGCCAGCGGCGTGCCGACCGATCAGGATCGCGTGGTCGAGCTGATCTCGATGTACGTGGCGCCGGTGGGACGTGGCCGGAGTGTGGGCGACCACCTCGTGCGGGCGGTCGAGCAGTGGGCTCGGCTGGTTGGCGCGAGGACTCTTCGCCTGGCCGTGGCGGAGGGCAACAGCAACGCCTGGGCGCTCTACCGGCGCAACGGCTTCCGTGACACGGGTGAGCTCGGCGACCTCATGCCCGACGGTCTGCGTAGGGAGCACATCATGGCCAAGGAACTCACCGCCTAGCGGTCCGACGGTTCGGTGCCGTCAGGGGATGAGCCGGTCGAGCAGCTCGAACCGCTCGTACGGCTGGTCGTAGTCGCCGAAGTGCCCGTCGTCGCGCACGATCTGGGTGCCGCCGAGCCGCTCGAACATGGCGCGTCCCTGCCGGTCGTCGCAGCCGTACGGATCCTCGCGGGAGTTGATGAAGTAGATGTCCCGTACGTGCGACCGGATCGCGGCCCAGTCGTAGCCCTGCTGGAGGACCGGTTCCTCCTCCGTGTTGGGCCGCGTGCAGTACCCGGCGACCAGGATCGCCTGGGCGACGGTCACGTCCACGTGTTCCAGGAGCGCGAGCAGGAGGGCCGCGCCGCCGGAGTGGCCCACGAGGATGGTGTCCTCGTCGAAGCTGTGCCCGTTCAGCACCTTCGGCAGGAACGTGGCGATCGGCTCGACGTTGATACCCGGGTGGTGCGGCACCTCGACGGCGTATCCCCGGGCCGCGAGCCGCCCTGCCAGCCAGGGATACCAGCACGCGTCCGGGTTGCCGCCGGTCCCGTGGAAGATGATCGCCCTGCGCCCCACCGTGCCCCCTTCGGATCGACGTCCTGATCACACCACCTCTACCGCTGCGCTTCGAAATGCTCCTTCATCGCGGGGTAGTAGTCGTCGAAGTCCGGTGCCGGCCGGCCGTCGTGCGAGGCGGTCAACGCGTCCAGGTAGTACTCCCAGCCGGGTCCGACCTCGCCGACGCCCTCCGTGCCGGTCAGGTGCTGCGTGAACCGGAGCTCGGTCACGCCCGCGCTCTCGGCCAGCGTCATGTCCAGATGCCATTCGCCGTGCTCGTCGACCGCCGAGACCGCCAGCCGGTGCGGCGGTTCGCACGCGTCGATGGTCATGTCCATCCAGGGCTCGCCCTCCTCGTACGCCATCTGGACCTTGATCGTGCGGCCCGGCGCGGCGTCGCCCTGCCACGGGCCGAACCAGCGTGCCGTGCGCGCCGGATCGGTGAGGCTGGCCCAGACGTCCGCCACGGGAGCGCGGAACGTGCGGGTCAGCACGAGGTCGTCGCTGATCAGTCGGCCGGTGGGTGTGGGGCTCATGCGGTCTCCTTCTGGGCTGGGTGTCGCCCGGCGGCTGTCTGCCGCTCGCGGCGGGTGCGGTAGACCTCGGTCTCCAGCGCGTCGAGGCGGTGCTGCCAGCCGGACGGGCGCGTCAGTCGTCCCAACCACCCGGCCAGCTCGTCGAGCGGCGCGGTGACGAGTGTGTAGACGCGCCTGCGGCCGTCGGCCGTGTCGCGCACCAGGCCGGCCTCGCGTAACACGCGCAGATGACGGCTGACGGCCGCCCGGCTGATCACGAACCGGTCGGCGATCTGGCCGGCCGAGAGCGGCCCGTCACGCAGCATCAGCAGGATCTCCCGCCGAACCGGATCGGCGATCGCGGCTGCCACCTCGTCCACGCCGAAAGGGTAACCAGGTTGTTACGCTTTTGGCAACGTCGCGTCCACGGGTGGATCGGCTCACGCGTTGTCGCGCACGAACGCCCGCATGAGCTCGGCGCACTCCGCCGCGTGCGTCTCCAACAGGAGGTGGCCACCGTCGTAGATGTGCGCGTCCAGGCGATCGAGAACGCGGTGGTAGGCGAGGACCTCGTCGACGTCGAAGTACGCGTCGTGCCGTCCCCACAGCACGAGCGCCGGCGGCTGGTGAGCGCGGTGGTACTCGGCAAGTTCGTCGAAGCGGACGACGTGGTTGGCGTAGTCGGTGAACAGCGCGAACTGCGCGTCGACGTTGCCGGGCCGGCTCATGCGCTCCCAGTCGAGGTGCCACGCCTCGGGGGCGTGCAGGGCGCGCAGCCGTTCGGGCAGCCCGGCCAGGTACTGGTCGCGGGTACCGGCGAAGTTCAACCAGTCCGGCAGGTCGGCGCGCGTGGCGTCGGTCGGGTCGGCCCAGTAGGCCCGGGCGCTGTCCCACTGCTCGCCGAGGCCGTCCTGGTGCGCGTTGCCGCTCTGGACGATCAGGCCGCGGATGCGGGTCGGGGCGCGGGTGGCCAGGTGGTATCCCACCGGCGCGCCGAAGTCGTGCAGATAGACGAAGAGGCGCTCGATCCCGAGCTGGTCGAGAAGGTTCTCGATCGTCCAGGAGAGGTTCTCGAACGTGTAGTCGTAGTCGTCGACGGTTGGCGACGCGGACATCCCGAAGCCGGGCAGATCCGGCGCGATCACGTGCGCGACGTCGGCGAGGGTGGGCATGACCTCGCGGAACGTGTGCGACGAGGAGGGGAACCCGTGCAGCAGCAGCACCGCCGGCTGGCCGGGACGCCCGGCCTCGCGGAAGAACACTTCCAGTCCGTCGACGTCGGCCCGTCGATGGCGGACCTTCTGGACGGCCCGCATGGCGTCCTCCTCCCGGCTGCGTCGGCTCCGAGTCTGACGTGCGTGGTGCCGGTGGTCACCGTCGCGTCCGGCTACGGCCGCGAGGATCAGATGTACGCCGAACAGCAGCGGGACACCGACACCGCCCACCCCATCGTGCCGGATCCGAACCGACCTTGCCCGGCCATCCCGACATCCGTAGCTCGTCGAGGTTGCCGGCGTACCGGTAGGCGGTGCGGTGGTCCGGCCGCGCGAACAGCTCCGACTCGCCCGAGCACACAGCAGCGAGCAGGCCCGGCCGGTACCACCAGCCGTTCGCGCCCTCGGCGGGCAGCCGATTAGCTACCGTGCGAGCAGGGAGCGCAGGACCTTGATGATCTCGTCAGGCGCTTCCTCGGCCATGAAGTGCCCGGCCGACGTGGTGCGGTGGTCCAGATCAGCAGCCCAGGTGTGCCACAGCGCGGCGGCGTCGTAGCCGAGTGCGGCTCCCCAGTCCTGCTGGACGACGGTGGCCGGCATGGGCAGCCGGTTCCCGGCGGCTCGGTCGGCCTGGTCGTGTTCGATGTCGATGCCGGCCGAAGCGCGGTAGTCGGCGACGATGGAGGGGACCG
This sequence comes from Micromonospora sp. NPDC049060, assembly GCF_040649055.1. Taxonomy (NCBI): domain Bacteria; kingdom Bacillati; phylum Actinomycetota; class Actinomycetes; order Micromonosporales; family Micromonosporaceae; genus Micromonospora; species Micromonospora sp. NPDC049060. The sequence goes on along the minus strand of NZ_JBEZEV010000108.1, from coordinate 4,995 downwards.
CCTCGCGGGAGGCATTCAGGTACTCCGCCCGCAGGTCCGCAGGAATTGCCTGGGGATTCTTGGCCCATACGTCGAGGAAGTAACCGAAGAAGGCGTCCGCGCTGGCGCTGATCATCTGCTCGGGCAGGCCGGGCGGCTGGGCCATCAGGTACAGGTGGAAGGCAACGGCGGCGGAGGACCCGTGCAGGATGTCCCACATGTCCAGCGTCGGCAGGACGTCGAGGATGGCGAGGTGGGTGATCGTGGCGGGATGGTCGAGGCCGGCGCGGATGGCGACGAGGGCCCCACGGTCGTGTCCGGCCAGGGCGAAGCGCTCGTGGCCGAGCCTGCTGGCGAGGGTGACGATGTCGGCGGCCATGGTCCGCTTGGAGTACGTGTCGACGTCGCGCGCGTCGGGCTTGTCGCTTGCCCCGTAGCCGCGCAAATCAGGACAGATCACGGTGTGGTCGGTGGCCAGGTCGACGGCGACGTGCCGCCACATGACGTGGGTCTGCGGAAAGCCGTGCAACAGCACGATCGGGCTTCCCGTACCCCCCACCGCCACGTTCATCGTCACGTCCCCGTCGACCGCGACGCGCTGGTAGTCGAAACCGGGAATGGTGATAGTCATGGTCGTCCTCTTCTCGTTCGGTGGGCGGTTCCAGCGTGCCGGTCGCGGATGAGCAAACGATGAGCGCGATACGTTGGACCGCGCAGGCGCGGAAGGGCGGTTCGATCGGTGCAGGTCAGGTTCGGTGTTCTCGGGCCGGTCGTCGCTTGGGACGGCGTCGGCGCGCCGATAGACCTGAAAGGGCCGAAACACCGCGCGGTGCTGGCGCGACTCCTCGTCGGGCGCGGTCGGGTGGTACCGGTCGACCGCCTCGTCGATGACCTGTGGCAGGAGCCCTCACCAGGTGCGGTGGGCAGCGTCCGCACGTTCGTGGCGGCGTTGCGGCGCGCGCTGGAGCCGCAGCGTGCACCGCGCGAGCCGGCTCGGTTGCTGGTCACCGAGGGCCCGGGCTACGCGCTCAGGGTGGCGCCGGACGCGGTCGACGCCTGGCGGTTCGAGAACGAGGTCGCCGCCGCGTCCACCGCGCCGCCGCAGGAGGCACTCGAGCGGCTCGATCGTGCCCTGGGCTGTTGGCGGGGGCCCGCGTTCGCCGGCATCGACGACGAGCCGTGGGCGCGCGTCGAGCGTTCCCGCCTCGAACAGCTACGGCTGAACGCGATCGAGCAGCGGGCCGAGGCGCGACTGACTGTCGGGCGCGCCTCGGACGTCGTACCCGATCTCGACGCCCACGTAGCCGAGCATCCGTGGCGGGAGGAGGCGTGGCGGCTGCTGGCGCTCGCCCTGTACCGCGCGGGACGCCAGGTTGATGCGCTTGCGGTACTGCGCCAAGCCCGCAGCCTGCTCCTGGAACAACTCGGCGTCGATCCGAGCCCGCGACTGCGTCGCCTGGAGACCGACATCCTCCGCCAAGCCGATCGGGTCGGCGACGGGCTGGGCTCACCGGAACCGCAACGGATCTGGGCGGAGACCGCAGCGGCATACGACCGTACGGTGGCGTCCGGCTCCGCGTCCCGACTGGAGTCGACGGTCGGCCTGCTGCGAAGTCTCGCCGTGACGGGGGCGAGGGGACTTGAGGCGGCGCGGGAACAGCGGATCGCGGCCATCGCCGCCGCCGAGCAGTTGGGTGATCCCGACCTCACCGCCCGGGTGATCGGCGGCTACGACGTACCCGCGATCTGGACGCGCTCGGATGATGCGGCGCAGGCGACGCGGATCGTGACGGCGGCCGAGCGGGCCCTGGCTGCCCTTCGTCCTGGCTCGTCCGAGGCCACCCGAGCCCGACTGCTGGCCACGATCGCGGTGGAGTCACGCGGTACCCGCGCGGCACGCGGACCCGAGGCGGCCCAGGAAGCGGAGCGGATCGCGCGCCGGCTGGGCGACCCGGCACTGCTGGCCTTCGCTCTGAACGGCGTGTTCATGCAGACCTTTCACCGCGCGGGCCTGGCTCCCCAGCGGGACCAGGTCGGCGCCGAGCTCGTCGCGCTCTCCGCCCAGCACGGCCTGGGGACGTTCGAGATCCTCGGTCATCTCGTCCAGTTGCAGGCCCGCAGCGCGCTCGCGGACTTCGCCACCGCCGACCAGCACGCCACCGCAGCGGACCGGCTCGCCGAACGGCACGACCGCCCGCTGGTCGGCGTGTTCACCCAGTGGTACCGCGCACTGCGACTGGCCGCGACCGAGCCGTCGCCGCGGGCCGCGGAAGCGGCCTACCGCAACGGGGCGGCACAGCTCGCCAACGCCGGCATGCCCGGCGTCGAGCGGGGCCTCCTTCCACTGGCCCTGCTATGCCTGCGCGTGTCGCAGGGCGAACTGCTCCGCTTCGACGATGAGACCGACTGGGGCCCCTACACGCCCTGGGCGCGTCCACTCGTGCTACTGGGACGGGACCGCCCGGCCGATGCCACCGCGGCGCTGCGTCAGACCCCGGATCCGCCGCGCGACCTGCTGTTCGAGGCCGTGTGGTGCCTCACTGCCCAAGCTGCAATCGCCCTGGACGACCGGCCGGCGATGAAACGCGCCCGGACCGAACTCACGCCGGCTGCCAACGAGCTGGCCGGAGCCGGCAGCGGCATGCTCACCGTCGGCCCCGTCGCACGCCATCTCGATGACCTCGACGCGGCCCTCAGCCGCAGCCGATGAGCCGGAGAGCTGGGGCCGGGAAGTGCAGGTCGTCGCGGGTCGCCAGGCCACTACGAGCACGCCCTCCCGCTTCGCGTTCAGCCTGCCGCCGACGACCGACAGCATGCCTTGATCACCTACGCGTATTCCAGTCGTTCCAGCCGATCAAGTACCGCACGGGGCAGTTCGTGCGCCTCCAGGCGGAAGGGCTTCCAGCGATCGTTGGAAGCTTCCTTCATCGACGCACTGAAGCGATACCGCCCCCGTCTACTTGGGTCGCCGAGGGTACTGGCGTACGTCTTGCTGGGGACGAGCCACGCCTTCATCACGACCCCATTAACTACGTCGGTTGCCGCAGGCGGTCCTTCACGGCGTTGACGGCGGCGATCCGTCCCCTCGGGGTGGCCGGCCGGCAAGGTCGGACAGCGGCGGAAGGTAATTCCCGTCGATCCCTGGGGCCATTGGTCAGATGACGGCGGCCGTAGGATTCGGCAGTGAATGACGCCCCCAGCGCGGATCATCGACCTTCGGCGTTCATGACCGACTGGGCGCGGCTGCCGGTCAGCCATTGCCAGTACGAGGTGTTCACAGCGCCGGGTGTGTCCGGCATGGGGATCTACATCCTCGGCGACGACCTGCTACACGTCCGCGGGCCGAGTCAGTTCACCGGTTTCTGCGGTATTCACACCGGGTGGATCGAGGCACGCGTTCGTGTGCTGTCCGGGCCTGCGGCAGAGGCCGACGACGGCTGGGACGCGATCAGTGAAGTGACCCTGTGGAGTCCCAGCGGTCGGTTGTCGGTCATCGGCTTGATGGGTGGCACCACGGACGCCCTTACCGATGTGGCCGTCCCCCGTGGGCTTGTCAGGGTGCGGGTGCACGCACGCGACCGACTGCACGAGACGGTACGCACTGACGGTGACCCGCCCGAGCGGCACGAGTTGCACATCTGGGGAGTTTCCGAGGAGATGCCGTGGCGCACCGTGCTGGCCGACCCCGCAGGTCGCGACTGGGAGCAGCAGCCGGCGAAGGCCGCGGAGTGGGCGATGCTGTCGCTGGTACCTCGCCCGTCCGCCCGCCCGGGCATCCTGCCGCTGTTGCCAGCAGGTCACCCCTACGAGGACGACGCCGACCTGTCCCGGGTGGCGGTGGTCCGTCGTCGCCCCGCGCCGATCGAGGTCCCGGCCGAGGTGCTGCCCGTCGGCGACCTGGAGGTTCGTCTGGAGCGGGTCGACGACGAGACCTTCACCTGGTCGTGGGCCACCGCTGTCGAACCGATCTTCCCTCATCCGTTGACGACGCTGCCGGAGGACGAGCCGAGTGCCGTACGGGTGATGTCCGGCTCTGGCGGCTTCACGCTGCGGCACGAGGGAGTGTTGGGCCGGCACGCCTTCGCCCTCAGTCTGATCTGGGACCATCTGCTCGACACCGCCGGGTCGTACCCGTGGATTCAGACGCTGCGTGGGCAGGCCGCCGAGGCAACCGTGCTGGCGGAGAAATCCCGCCGTCTGCAGGCCGAGCGCGACGCCGAGCGGTGGGGAGGCGCTCCGCCGTCGGATCGTGTCCGTGGACTCCTCGGCCAGGCGCAGTCGATGGCCCGGATCGACCGCCGGCTACTCGACCGCATCGCTGCGCTGCCCGCCGCCCGCCAGCGGAAGGCAGCATGCTGGGCGGCCCGCCATGCGATGCGAGTGGCCGGGCTGGAGCAGATCGGGTGGATTGCCGACGCCCTCGCCGCGGCCGAGGGTGACCGTCCACTGCCCCGATCCCTCACCGAGCAGAGCGGCAGTGCCGCGTTCAACCGGCTCATGTCCGATCCCGAGATTCCGCACACCACCGTCACCCTCCGCCTGGGCCCGCCAGGAATCGGCACCCGCACCGTCGCAGGGGCACTTCAGCAGGCCGCCGCGTTTCCCGCCCTGATCGCCCTGGCGAACGACGATCCGCTGGCTGCTGCAATCGACGCCATCTACAACGCGGCGATCGCCCATGGCGAGGACCGCGACCGCTTCCTCACCGACACCCACGCCGCCCTGAGTTGAGCTTCCGATTCGGCAGGCCAGGCAGGAGGCGCGACGTGACCTACGACGACGCAGGCCCTGGCCTGGTTACGTCACGGAGAGGACTCGCGTGACGTCCCAAGGCGATCGCAGGCAAACCCTTGCCCTCCAACGGAAGTAGCCTTAGGTTGCATCGATAATCCTCAGCGGGGAGCCTCGCCCTGACCCTCCTCAGAATGTCAGTCACGGCGATCTGCGGCCCGAGGATCTCGGTGGCATCGCCTATCTGCGTGGACTTTCGAGACGGGGGTTCATCACAGGCGCCGC
>NZ_JBEZEV010000107.1:0-20766 GCF_040649055.1 Micromonospora sp. NPDC049060 | reverse complement strand
ACTCTCGGGGGTAGGGCTTGGGCACAGCGACATCCTTCCAGCCCGCCCACAGGGCAAGCCATCTCAGATGTCACCTATCGGTGCAGCAGACCCGAGCGCGGTCGCGTCCTCCGGAACCTGTCAAGTCAAGCAGGGTCAGCAGCGTCGGCTGGGTCACCGTTGGTCGCGCCAGGACGTGGTGGTGGTGCCGGTCAACCGGCGGATGAGGTTCGCCGTCGAGGCCGACCAGGTGCGGGACACCGCGGAGGCAGGTCTGCTCTCGTACTCGCGGACCAGGCGGCGGTGCAGCATCAGCGTGCCGTTGGTCTGCTCCACCACCCACCGGCGCTTCACCGGCACGAACCCGGCGGTCCTGTCGGACCGAAGGACCTGTTCGACGTCGATACCGTTGATCGCGCCGTGGATCTGCACGTCGTCTTTGAACCCGGCGTCGACCCACGCCTTGGTCACCGTCGGGGTGTGCGCGAGGACGTTGTCGAGCAGCCGGATGCCGATGGCGTTGTCGGTGACCGACGCCACCAGACTCGCCGGGAGCCACCCCGATTTGGCAACCGCTCGCCCGCTCGGCTAAAGTTCTCACCCGTCACCGGTTAACGCCGGAGACGTGCGGACGTAGCGCAGCTGGTAGCGCATCACCTTGCCAAGGTGAGGGTCGCGGGTTCGAATCCCGTCGTCCGCTCGGAGCTGCCGCCACGCATGACGGGGGCAACCTCGGTGGGGTGGCCGAGAGGCGAGGCAACGGCCTGCAAAGCCGTGTACGCGGGTTCAAATCCCGTCCCCACCTCGGTAACAAACGAGGGCGATTGGCGCAGTGGGAGCGCGCTTCCTTGACACGGAAGAGGTCACTGGTTCAAACCCAGTATCGCCCACCAACACGAAGGCCCGGCACCGAATGGTGCCGGGCCTTCGTCGTTTCCCACCTGTGCCGAGTTGTCGTGACTGCGACCAACGCCGACGGCCACGGCGGGGTGGGCCCGCAGCCACCGGCGGCGGACCGGCGGGCCAGTTCGCCGAGGACGGGCGGTGTCTCGTGGCCCTGGCTTGAGACGGCCGGGCGATGCCTCGTGAGTGTGCCTGTCGGGGTGAGTCGTCTACGACATCATCGCCCGGGCGATCACGGCGGCGAGCAGGTTCGGTGTACACCACCTGCGACATCACCGCCGGCGCTGGCAGGCGACTGCTTCGGTCCGGAGGCAGGGGCGGCTCGCGGAGGTAACCCGTCGCGGTTGAGTCGTCTGTGACATCAGCTCGACAGCGTCGTTACGGCAGCATGCATCGGCGCTCGCCGTGCCCGCCGCCCGCCGCGTCCGCCGCCCGCCGTTCGTCTGTCGGGCGCCGGGGCTGGCCGTACGGCTGGCGGACGCGACGTGCCGGCCACCCTGCTCCGGGTGACCGGCACGTCGGCGGTGCGTTGCGCGACCGTTCAGCTCCGGCGGCCGCGTGGATGAGCGTCAGAGCGGCGGGGCGACGTCCCGGCGCTCCTCGACCCGCCGGTACTCGACCGGCTCGGTCGTGCTGACCACCTGGCGACGACGTCCCCAGATGAGCGTGGTCATGATGAGGCCGAGCACGCCGGCGGCCATCAGGATCCACCCGACGACGTCGAGGTTGATGCCGCCGAGGCTCGCGTCGAGCGCGAAGGTGAGGATCGCGCCGAGCGCGATCAGGAAGATGCTGGTGCCGATACCCACGACAGCCTCCTTGGTCAGGGGATGTGGTGTGCTGTCGATGGCCCCAGTACCCCGTGGTTTACCAGCGCAATCATCGTCCGGTCCGGCCGTCGGCGGGGCGGCGTGCCAGGCGATCTTGCCGTCGGGTAGAGTTTCCTCCGTCGCCGACGAACACCGGCGGCACGCGGACGTAGCGCAGCTGGTAGCGCATCACCTTGCCAAGGTGAGGGTCGCGGGTTCGAATCCCGTCGTCCGCTCGCGATCCGCCCCTCGTGATCCGGCCTGCCGGGTCGGGCGGTCACCCCCGGGCGATTGGCGCAGTGGGAGCGCGCTTCCTTGACACGGAAGAGGTCACTGGTTCAAACCCAGTATCGCCCACCAGCTTGTCTTCCCTGCTGAACGGTGATCAGGCGTCGCCCTTGCGGATGCCTCCCTCGACTGCGTCGCGCAGTTCCTTCACCACCTGTTCCGGTTCGGCGAGACAGCGCCAGGCCGGTACCCGCCTGACCTCCGTGGCCGCGGCGACGATGTCGAGCCTGCTCAGGATCCGCCGTAGCGGCCTCCCGTCCGGGTCACCCTCGGGATCGTCGACCAGCACCGCCAGGCTCTTGTCGCGAAGGCTGAGCGTGAGATCGACCGGATAACCCGGCAGTGGCGTGCCCCACCGCACTGTCAGCCCGGCGTCGCGTAGGCCGACGATCAGTTGGTCGACCGGTCGCGCGTCGACGCCGGCGTCCGTGGCCGTCGGCGCGGGCGGGCTGGCGAGATCGGCCAGCAGTCCGCGTTGCCCGGACCACCACGAACGGTCACCCACGACGATCAGCTGGGACCTGGCGCGGGTGATCGCCACGTTCCACAGGTTCGTCTGCTCGACGAGCCAGCCACGGGTGCGCTCGCTGATGCCGTGCGCGCCGACGGGCGAGACGACCATGATGTCCTTCTCGCTGCCCTGAAACTTGTGGATGGTCGCGCACCGCAGGTCGTCGGCGAGGCCGGCGTCCTGGAGCGCGCGGTCCAGGATCCGCTGCTGCTCGGCCAGTGGCGTCACCACGCCGATCGTGACGCCCGGGTACTCCTTGCGTAGCCGCTGGACCTCGCCCACCACGGCGTGAACCTCGTCGGCGTTGCGGCCGGAACCTGTGGCGCCTCGGGTGAAGCGGCCGGACACGTCCACCCAGCGGGTGGCGGACTCGGCCGGTGCGGCCAGCCGGGCCGGGTCGGTGAGAACCGTCAGCCGGTTCTGGTAGACGACCCGGTTCGGGGCGTCGATGATCTCCGGGTGGCAGCGGTAGTGCTCGTCGAGCAGGATGGTGCTTCCCGCCGCGGTCGCGAACGCCTCGTACGCCGAATGGTTCCGGTGGGTGAGCCGCCGGCTGGTCAGCCACTCGTGTCCGAGCCCGGCGCGGGCCTGCTCGCCCCGGTCGTCGGTGTCGGAGAGCTCGACGACCGGTGTGAGCTGCCGCGGGTCGCCGATGATCAGGGCGCGTTTCGCCCGGTAGAGCATCGGCAGGATGGCAGCGACGGTGCACTGCGCGGCTTCGTCGATGATCACCAGGTCGAACAGCCCCGCCCTGGGCAGCAGCCGGCGGGCTGACATCGCGGTGACGGCCCAGCCCGGTAGCGCGGCGAGAAGCTCGCTCATGTAGGCCCAGCTTCGTGCTTCCGGCTTGGCCATCTCGTCGGCGCGGTTGCGGAGCAGGGTCGTGTTGCCGACCACCCGGGCGGCGATCTGGGCACGCAGCAGTTGGTCGCTGTGCTCGGGTCTGGTGTCGTGTTGCAGCGTCCGTAGCCGCTTCCAGACTTCTTCGGCGGTGCCCGGCCGGGACTGGAGTCGGTGGCGTCGCTCGCGCCAGCACTGCTCGATGACCGCCTGTTCACCGAGGGCGGTGATCGCATCCCGGTCGAACACACCTCGCGACCGCAGTCGCCTGCGATACCACCACCCGAACCATCGGCTTGTCAGTGCCCGGTCGGTGAGGTCGACCAGCTTGGCCAGGACGGCGTCGTCGGTGTCGGCGAGTGAGCGGTCCCGTTCGAAGGCGAGGTCGGCGAGATCCCGTTCAAGGTGGCGACGCTCGTCGAGATCCTCGCGTAACCGGTTGATCTCCTGCGCCACGAGTCGTAACTCGTTGGCCGGCCCGCCGGCCTCCGGCACCGGCGGGGGCCATGCCTGCATCACCTCGGCGAGGTACTGCGGCTCCTGCTGCCGGTACTCCTTGTTCCCGGTACGCAACACCAGGCCCGGGCCGACCATGCCGGTGACCCGCTCGACGACCTCATCGACAGCGCGGTTGTTGGTCGAGCCGATCAGCACGCTCTGCCCGGCGGCCGTGGCGGTCGCCAGCAATGCGGTCACCAGTTGGCTCTTGCCGGTGCCGGGCGGCCCCTGCGCGACAGTCAGGGGTCGGCTCATCGCCGCCCGGATGACGTCCTCCTGAGTCTCGTTGACCGAACTCAACGCCACCGTCAGGACGTCGGCGTCCTGCTCATCCGCCCCGGCCTCGACACCGCTGGACAACGTGCCGAGTGCGGTCGATGCGATCTTCCCCGCGTTCTTGATGATGTCCTGCAGGTCCTCGATCAGCTGTCGCTCAGGGGACTCCGTGCTGCCCGAGGCGAACAGCATTCCGGCGTTCTGCACCCGGTTGACGGGCCCGCGGTTGACCATCCCGACCAGATTCTCCGGGTCGAGGGCGGACACCGGCTTGAGCCCGAACGTGTTCGCCACCAGATCGGCCACCTCGGCGAGGGACTTGTGCTCGCCGGGGACGAGTCGTTCGGCCACTGCCTGCCGCAGTTCGTCCGCCTCGACCGCAGCCAGCTGGAAATGGTCGATCAGGGCTGGACTGGGCTGTGGCGGCGCCGGGTGCGCCAACCCGTCGTCCCCCACGGTCAGGTCCGAGACGAGCAGGGGCGCCAGTCGTACCTGCTGGGTGCCCTTCTGCTGCAGTGCCACGATCGCGTAGCCGTACTGCAGGGAGCGGCCACCAGCCTCGGCCAGCCCGGCCAGCCGCTGGCCGCGCTCCTTCAGTGCGACCGGCTCGGTGGCCGAGAGCATGATCTCCCGGCCCGGGGGCGCAGCGAGGTACGAGTCCTTGTTCGCCGGGTTCACGAAGAACTGCAGGACGGCGGAGCGCTGCAGGCAGGCGACGTGGTAGTTGAGCAGACGACGCCACCGCTCGGCGTCGAAGGGTGCGTCCTCGGGCTCGTCGCTCCGTACGCCCGGGCTCCGCTGTGGCCGTTCGTCCGACCCCGCGACCAGCGGAATCGGGTCGGTGACACCTTCGCTCGACTCGACCGGTTTCTCCGCCCGGCGACGTGACATCTCAGTCATCGCGTACCGGGAGAGGTCGCTCGCGGTGATCCAGCCGTCCTCCGCAGTTGCCCGGGCCGCACCGCGGAGACCGCTGAGCAGCACCTCGGTGAAGACCGACGGCCGGTCCGGGCCCTGCGCCTTCGACGCCTTCAGATGGCTGCTCGACTGGAGCATGAACGTGCCACGCTCGCGCTTGAGACGCCGGGGCTCCTGCCGTACGCCGGCGCTGAACCGGTGCCGGGCGGTGAACGAGCCCGAGAAGCAGCAGTCCAGCAGGACCACCTTCTGGCTGGCCTTCGTGTGGTTGAGCATGTGCCGCAGGACGCCCTCGACATCGAACGCCGTGGTGTGCAGGAGAGTCGTATCGGTGTCGATGGTGCCGAAGAAGAGGGATTGCCGGTCGTCGTGCTGGATGCCGTGGCCGGAGTAGTAGAAGAGCGCGAGATCACCGGTGCGCCGGGCGCCGTAGAACTCCTCGACGACCTGCTTCATGCGCGCCGCGGGCAGGTCGACGTGGGCGTCGACGCTGTCGAAGTCGCCGTCGCTGTCCAGCACGGTCCGCACCTGTTCGACGTCCTGCCGGACGCCGGGCAGCGCGGTGAGCTTCGGGGCGGCGTGGTAGGTCGCCGTGCCGAGCACCAGGGCATGCCGACCCATCAGCGGGAATGCGCGATCGCGTCACGGACGAGGTCGATCAGCTGGGCGGTCTCCGCCTTGGTCGCCTGGTCGATTGTCAGCTCGACGGCACCGATCTTCAGGTGTGCCCGGCGACCCTGGTTGCGGTGGAGGAAGCCCACCACCAGGTCCACGAGTGCCTGCGCGTAGCCGGGGTCGGCGCCGGCGACCGCAGCCACGGTGGCCAGCACCAGCTCGCCGACGCCCTTGCTGTCAGGACCGGTGGGCGCCTCGAGCCGCCGCACCTCGCCGATGTCGCCCAGGTCCTCCACGAGCTCGTCAGTCAGCTGGTCGAGGACGAAATCGTCGTCCTCCGGCAGCGGCGTGAAACTGACCTCAACGACGACCTCGGACACCCGTGCCTCCCCCAGACCCAACCGAAAGCACCCGGAACGCTACGGAATGACGGCGCGGCGAGGGGGGACGTGTCGGGTTCCCGACGGGGCGCCGAGGGCGGTCCTGCCCTGTCGGGGGCGAGCCGGACGCGCGCGCTGTCAAACACCTCTTCCCGCACCGCCGGAAGCATCCGCAGTCCACTTCGGATCAGGGGCCGTCCGGCCGGCGTTCTGCCATGGGCAGATCCGCTGACCGTGAACACGGGACCGGAGCGCCGCCGGGAGCGGGCACAGTGGAGCGCATGAGGCTGCTGGTGCTGGGCGGAACGGGATTCGTGGGCGGCGCGACGGTCGCCGAGGGCGTACGGCGGGGTTGGACGGTGACCGTGTTCAACCGGGGGCTGCACGGCGCGACGCCGGAGGGCGTACACCGGTTGCGAGGTGACCGGACCGCGCCCGGCGGCCTGGCGGCGCTCGCGGACGGCGAGTGGGACCTGGTGGTCGACACCTGGGACGGCGCGCCCCGCGCGGCGCGCGACGCCGCCCGCGCGCTGGTCGACCGGGTCGGCCGGTACGTCTACGTCTCCAGCGGATCCGTCTACGCGCGGCCCGTCGCAACCGGGGTGGGCGAGGACGCTCCTGTGGTGGACGCGGAGCCGGACGCCGACGAGGGCGGCTACCCGGCCAACAAGGCCGGCGCCGAGCGGGCCGTGCGGGAGACGTTCGGCGAGCGGGCGCTGATCGCCCGGGCCGGGCTGATCCTCGGGCCGGGGGAGGACATCGGCCGGCTGCCCTGGTGGCTGACGCGCATCGCGAAGGGCGGGGACGTGCTGGCGCCGGGCCCGGTCGACCTGCCGGTGCAGTACATCGACGTGCGGGACCTGGCGGGCTGGATGCTGGACCTGGGCGCGGCGGGCCCGGGCGGGACGTTCAACGCGGTGAGCCGCCCCGGGCACGCGACGATGGGGGAGCTGCTCGACGCCTGCCTCGCGGCCACCGGCGCCGACGCCCGGCTGCGCTGGACCGACCCGGGGCCGATCCTGGCCGCCGGCGTGGAGCCGTGGAACGACCTGCCGATCTGGGTTCCGGCCGGGCACGAGTACCGCTGGTTGCAGGAGCGCGGCGTCGAGCGCGCGTACGCGGCCGGGCTGACCTGCCGCCCGGTGGCCGAGACGGTCGCCGACACCTGGGCGTGGCTGCGGGAGGTGGGCGCCGTCCCGCCCCGGGCGGGCCGACCGCAGCGCGCCCCCGTCGGGCTCGACCCCGACCGCGAGGCGGCGCTGCTCTCCGCGACGGACTGCTGAAGCGGCCTCGACACGGGAGGAAAGCCCGGTCCTCCAACGCCCGTCGCCCATCCGACGCAACCACTGCCAGCTCGTTACCGAACGCATATGTTCGAACACCATGAGTCGTTGGGTGCGGGCCGGTGTTCCGTCGGCCGCACCCGTCAACGCCCCCCGACGGGCTCGTCAAGGGAAGGGTGCATGGCGATGATGCGATCTACAGACAGGACGCGACGGCGGTGGCGCGCGATCGGCGCAACCCTCGGCGCGGCGACGGTGGGCATGGCGGGAGTGCTGGTCGTGCCGACCGGCGCACAGGCTGCCAGCGACCGGGTCGCGGTGGTCGACCAGCGGTACGGGGTCAGGATCTTCAGCGCCGGCGTCAGTCGGTGGACGGCGGGTTCGGCCCAGTGGTCGTGGAAGCGACCCGCCGGTAGTGGCTGGAAGAACCTTTCCGACGTCAAGTTCCGCAAGCAGGGCTCGCGGTACGTGGTCCTGGTGGCCGCTTCGGGTGGCCGGGCCGGGATCGTCGACTACGCCACGCGCAAGGTGCGGTACCAGGTCACGCCGGGCGGCAACCCGCACGCCATCGAGTTGCTGCCCAACGGCGCTGTCGTGGTCGCCTCCTCCGACCCCGGCAAGCTCACCCTCTACGGCAAGGGCAGGACCAGCCCGGCCGCCACGAAGGCGTTCGCCAAGGCCCACGCCGTTTACTGGGACAGTGCCATCAAGCGCCTCTGGGCCGCTGGCGGCACCCGGCTGTGCAGCTACAAGGTGAGCGGCGCGGCCACCGCTCCCAAACTCACAAACGCCGCCTGCCGGAAGGTCACCGGCAACGTGCACGACCTGTCACCGGTCTACGGCACCTCCGCCAACCTGTGGATGAGCAACACCAGCCACGTCTACCGGTACGACATCAACCGCAACCGATTCCAACGGGCACCCGGATACATCGACACAAGCAAGATTAAGAGTGTCGGTAACCACTCAGGCGGGCTGGTCTTCACCACCAAGGTCAGCGGCGCGAACGGCGACGGCACCTACGGCAACGGCAACGTCTGGCTGTATCGGCTGAACGGGTCCTACGTCGGCAACCGTTACCTCTCCGGGGCGGCGATCTACAAGGCCCGGCCGGTGGTCTGGAGCTACCGGTAGTCACGCCCCCGGGGCTGGTGGCGGGTGCCCGCCTCCGGCCCCGGTGTGCCCCCCTCGCTCGCAGGCGGGCGTTACCGAATCCGCGCGGCCTCGCCCGTTCCGCATCCCGAATGCCAGCGGCCGGATGGAGCCGGCGTCCGGCACCGTGTGTTGTTCAGACCTGGGAAACAGGCAAGTCGAGCACCTCGTTCACGTCGCGGCGCGGGGTCGGCCAGCCCGGCTGGCCGTAGCCGACGCGCAGCACCATCTGCGGGGTGCCGAAGCGCCCCAGCGACAGCCGCAGCTGATCGCGCGCCGACGGCACCTCGATCGGCTGGGACAGCATCGACGCCGCCAGCCCCGAGTCCGTCGCGGTCAGCAGTACCCGCTGCAACGCCTGCCCGGCGACGACCTGGTCGACGGCCGTGTTGCCGGGCGAGCCGAGCACCGCCACCAGCGGCTCGGGTTCGAAGTCCCGCCCGGGTGCCCGGTCGAGGCCGCCGAAGCCCCGCGACGGCAGCAGGTCCTGTGGCTCGCCCTGCGGGCCGCCGGACGCGGCCGGAATGCCGTCCGGGGCGGGCGTGGAGCGTACCCACTCCTGGCGTTCGGCCCGGTACTGCGGGCTCCGCTCCAGCACCCGGTGGGAGCTGCGGGCGAGTTCGCCGAACGCGTTCACCGCGCTGACGCCGACCACCAGTTCCAGCCAGCACTGCTCGGCGCGGGCCGCCTCGGTGAGGCGCCAGCGGGCGTCGGCGGGCACCGGGTCGGGCCAGAACGGCGCGCGGTTACTGAACCGGCGGGGGATGGCGGCGTGCAGGGCCTGCTCGGCGGGGGTGGGGCGACGCGGCACGTCCGGCACCAGCCGGGCCACCACGTCCGGCTCGGCCGGGTAGGGGCGCAGCCGCACCGTCGCCGGGGTGCCGGCAACGGCCAGGGCGAGCCGCAGGTTGAACAGCGCCGCCCCGCAGGCGATCCGCACGCCCCAGCCGGTGGGGTCGGTGGCCGGCAGGCGTCGGTCCGGGTCGACCAGCACCTCGATGCCGCCGTCGCGCAGCCGGAACCGCCACGGCTGGGTGTTGTGCAGCGACGGGGCGCGTACGGCGTCGGTGGCGGCGGCCCGTAGCTGCTCGACGGTGAAGCGGGTGTCCATGGTCGTGCTCCTTCCGTGGCAGATCGTGCGCCGGCGGGTGGTACGTCTCCACGGTGCGTCACCGGGGCGTCGCCCGGGCAGGGCCGGACGTCCCGTCCCGCCGGGCCCGACCGGCCCCGTCGCAGGTACGGGACTTCGGCCGTGTCGCGGGCCGGTGACCTCGGCTCGACCGCCCCGCCACTGGTCGGAGGGACGGCTCGGGCCGCCGGTGGCGCGGGCGTTGCCGGTTCGGGACCTTCGACCCGTGCGGGAGGGGGTGGGAAGCGGGTAGAAACGAGGGATGATCCGCGTGTTCCTGCTCGACGACCACGAGGTCGTCCGCCGTGGCCTGGCCGACCTGCTGGAAAGCAGCGGGGACATCGAGGTGGTCGGCGAGTCCGGCCTCGCCCAGGAGGCGGCCCGGCGCATCCCGGCGCTGCGGCCGGACGTGGCGATCCTCGACGCGCGGCTGCCCGACGGCAACGGCATCGACGTGTGCCGGGACGTCCGGGCCGTGGACTCCTCGATCAAGGGCCTGATCCTCACCTCGTACGAGGACGACGAGGCGCTCTTCGCGGCGATCATGGCCGGCGCGTCCGGCTACGTGCTGAAGCAGATCCGCGGCACCGACCTCGTCGACGCGGTGCGGCGGGTGGCGGCCGGGCAGTCGCTGCTCGACCCGGCGATCACCACCCGGGTGCTGGAGCGCATCCGCAGCGGCGTCGAGCAGCCCCGCGAGCTGAAGTCACTCACCGAGCAGGAGCGGCGGATCCTGGAGTACGTGGCCGAGGGCCTCACCAACCGGGAGATCGCCGGGAAGATGTTCCTGGCCGAGAAGACCGTGAAGAACTACGTCTCGAGCGTGCTGGCCAAGCTGGGCCTGGAGCGCCGCACCCAGGCGGCCGTCCTCGCCACCCGCCTCCTCGGCAAGTCCCACTGACGCCTGCGGGCCCAGCCGCACCGCCTCCGGGCCGAGTCGCATAACGGCGCCGCCTGCGGGCTCAGTCGCGCAGCGGCACCGACCAGCACACCTCGGTGCCCCGGGGCACCGCCCGGCGTACCACGAACTCGCCGTCGTGGCGCTCGGCGCGCTCGCGCAGGTTGACCAGGCCGCCCCGCGCGGCGGCCGGGTCGCAGCCCACCCCGTCGTCGGTGACGGTCACGGTCACCCGGCCCGCCTCGACCCGCACCGCCACCGCCACGCGGTCGGCCTGCGCGTGCCGTACGGCGTTGGAGAGCGCCTCCCGCAGCACGGCCGTGAGGTCGGGGCGGACCGCGTCGGGGACGGCGCTATCGATCGGCCCGGTCAGCTCCAGGCGGGGCCGGTGGCCCAGCGACTCGGCGGCCACCTCGATCGCCTCCCGGATCTCGGTGCGCAGCGCCGCGCTCATCGGGGTGCGCAGCTCGAAGATGGTGCGGCGGATGTCCTTGATCGTGGCGTCCAGGTCGTCGACCGCCGCGTTGATCCGCCGGGCGACCTCCGGCTTCGTCGTCATCGGGGCGGCGCTCTGCAACTGCAGGCCGGTGGCGAAGAGCCGCTGGATGACCACGTCGTGCAGGTCCCGGGCGATGCGCTCGCGGTCCTCCAGAACCACCAGCAGCTCCCGTTCCTCCTGCCCGCGGGCCCGCTCCAGGGCCAGGGCGGCCTGCCCGGCGAAGCTGCCCAGCATGGCCATGTCGTCGTCGTTGGCGACGGGCGCCCGGTCGGCCCGGTGCGCGATCACCAGCACCCCGTGCAGGGTGTCGGCGGTGGCCAGCGGCGCGACCATCGCCGGGCCGGTGCGCAGCAGCGCCGGCCAGGGCGCGGCGTGGGCCAGGTCCGCCACCTGGTCGTGCCGGCCCTCGATGACGGCGGCGGCGAAGCTCGTCTCGGCCGCCGGCAGCGCGGTGCCGACCAGGGCGTCGGCCTGCTCGTCGGCCCCGTCGACCACCTCGACGGTGAACTTCTCGCCGTCGGGGTCGTAGAGCAGCACGAGGGCGACCTCCGCCTCGGCGACCTCGCGGGCGCGCCGCGCCACCAGCGTCAACGCGTCGGTGCGGCGCACCTCGCCCAGCAGCACGGTGGTGATCTCGGCGGTCGCCGCGAGCCAGCGTTCCCGGCGGTGGGCCAGCGCGTAGAGGCGGGCGTTCTCGATCGCCACGCCGGCGGCGGCGGCGAGCGCGACGACGATCTCCTCGTCGTCCTCGGTGAACTCCGCACCGCCCTGCTTCTCGGCCAGGTAGAGGTTGCCGAAGACATGGTCGCGGATGCGCACGGGAACGCCGAGGAAGCTGTGCATCGGCGGGTGGTGCGGCGGGAACCCGTAGGACTGAGGGTGCCGGGTGATGTCGGGCATCCGCAGCGGGCGGGGGTCGTCGATGAGCAGGCCGAGCACGCCCCGCCCGTGGGGCAGGTCACCGATCCTGGCGTGCAGCTCCGCGTCGATGCCGTAGGTGATGAAGTCGTGCAGCAGGCGGTCGTGGCCGATCACGCCCAGCGCGCCGTAGCGGGCGCCGACCAGCTCGCAGGCCGACTCCACGATCCGTTGCAGGGTGCTGCGCAGGTCCAGGTCGGTGCCGATGCCGACCACCGCGTCGAGCAGGGCACGCAGCCGCTCCCGGCTGGTCACCACCTCGCCGACCCGGTCCAGCATCTCCTGGAGCAGCTCGTCGAGCCGTACCCGGGACAGCGGGCTGAGCCCCAGTGAGGGGGTCACGTGCGGTTCGGGGCGGGGACTCGGTTCGCTGGCGGCCACCGGGCGATGGTAGCCGCCCGGTGGCCGTGGTCCTGCCCGCGTTACGCGTCGGGGGAGCGGACCGCCGAGGTGTCGACCACCTGCGCGGCCTCCATGCGCGGGGTGTGCGGCGGGCCCGCGTGCGCCGGGTCCGCGAGCCCCAGCCGGATCACGAGGTACGGGTAGCCGAGGCCCGCCAGCAGCCCGCGCAGCGTCTGCCGGGTGCCCGCGACCTCCACGACCCCGCTCAGCGGCACCACGGAGATCCCGAGCCGGGTCGCGGTCAGCCAGGCGGCCGAGAGCGCCTCGCCGGCGCGCAGCCAGCTGTCCGGCTCGTCCTCGTCGCCGTAGAGCAGCCCGTACACGGCGGCCCGGTCGTGCCCGGGACCGACCGGCAGGGTGCCGGGGCGGCCGAAGTCGCGCGCCGGCACGGTGGTCTGCGGCGCCTCCGCGGGCAGCACCTCCGGCGGCAGGCCGGTGCCGGTGCCGGCCCGGCTGGTCCAGTACTCCAACTCCTCGCGCAGCTGCGAGTCCTCCGCCTCGACCGAGGCGGCGCGGCTGGCGACCGCGGCCAGCTCCAGGACGTTGTCGCGGTCGAGGAACTGGAGCTGGCAGCCCTCGGCGGCGACCGCCGAGGCGATCTCCCCGAGAGCGGCGGTCGGCACCGGTTCCTCGCTGACCGGGCGCCGGTCGGTGTGCCGCACCTGCATGCACTGCACCAGGCGCATGGCCTCCGGGTCGGCCTCCGCGCGGGCCATCCCGGTCAGCCGGGCCAGCAGGTCCTGGTCGGTCGGGTCGGGCATCCGCTCCACCACGGCGGTCCAGCCCTCCGCGGTCAGCGCGACCCGCGCGTGGTGCAGCGCCGCCCCGCAGCTGTACGCCAGCAGGCGGCCCTCCGGGTCGGTCGCCGTCAGCTTCGGGTCGCGGACCACCCGCAGCTCCAGCGCGTCCGGCAGCACCCGCCACCGCCACGGTTGGCTGTTGTGCACCGACGGGGCGTGCCCGGCCGTCGCGGCGGCCTCCGCGAGTGCGGTGGTCAGCGGACGCTCCGCCGCCGGTGTCTCGTGGCTCATGGTCACGACCTTTCCGTTTCTCCCCATCGTGCCCCAGCCCGACGGTGCCCCGGGCGGGGTTGCCGCTCCATCCTGCGTCATCCCCCCTGCCGACGCACGGTACGCAGGTCCCCGCGTGGCAGGGCAGCTAGCCCCTGCCGGTTCGCGCGGATGCCCTCCCGGGCGCGGTCGGCGCTGAGACGATCCGCAGGTGGGAACGGAACCGCGCGAGTGCGTGCCGGAGCAGCCGGTACGGCGGGACCGCTCGCGCCTGCTGCTCTGGGCGCCCCTGGCCGGGGTGACGGTGCTGGTGCTGGCCGGGGCGGTGCTGTGGCTCGCCGGCCGGCGGGGCGCGGCCGAGGTGGTGTGGGCGTCCGCCACCGTGGCCGCCCTGCTGCCCGCCGCCTGGTCTGTGCTGCGGCAGCTGTGGCGCCGGCAGTTCGGGGTGGACGTGATCGCCGTGCTGGCCCTGGTCGGCGCGCTGGTGGTGCGGGAGTACCTGGCCGGGGCGGTGATCGCGGTGATGCTGGCCACGGGGCGGGCGCTGGAGGCGTACGCCCAGGGGCGGGCGACCCGGGACCTGCGGTCGCTGCTCGCCCGCGCCCCCCGCACCGCCCGCCGGCGCGGCCCGGGCGGGAGCGTCGAGGAGGTGCCGCTGGACCGGGTGGCGGCGGGGGACCGGCTGCTGGTCGGCCCGGGCGACGTGGTGCCGGTCGACGGACAGGTCGACGAGCCGGTGACCCTCGACGAGTCGGTGGTGACGGGCGAGTCGCGGCTGGTGCGGCGCGCGGCCGGCGAGCAGGTCGCCAGCGGCGTGGTCAACGCCGGCGCCGGCTTCGGCATGCGCGCGACGAGGGACGCGGCGGGAAGCACGTACGCGGGGATCGTCCGGCTCGCCGAGGAGGCGACCGCCCACAAGGCGCCGATGGTGCGCCTCGCCGACCGGTACGCCGCCGCGTTCGTGCCGTTCACCCTGGTCTTGGCGGGGCTGGGCTGGCTGCTCTCCGGCGAGTTCGTGCGGGCGGTGGCCGTGCTGGTGGTCGCCACCCCGTGCCCGCTGCTGCTGGCCACCCCCATCGCGATCGTGTCGGGGCTGTCGCGTACCGCCCGGCGCGGGGTGCTGGTCCGCGACGGCGGCTCCCTGGAGCTGCTCGGCCGGGCCCGCACCCTGCTGGTCGACAAGACCGGCACACTGACGGCCGGCCGTCCCCGCGCCGCCGAGGTCGTGGCCGCCCCCGGCGGCGACCGCGACGACGTGCTGCGTCTCGCCGCCTCGGTCGAGCAGCTCTCCCCGCACGTGCTGGCCCGCGCGCTGGTGGCGCAGGCGCGCGAGCGGGGCCTGTCGCTGACCGAGCCGGCGGGGGTGACCGAGGAGCCGGGCCGGGGCGTACGCGGGTCGGTCGACGGGCGGCAGGTGCGGGTCGGCCAGCTCGACGGCGACCTGCCCGACTGGGCGGTGAGCGCCCGGTCCCG
Organism: Micromonospora sp. NPDC049060; assembly: GCF_040649055.1. NCBI lineage: Bacteria > Bacillati > Actinomycetota > Actinomycetes > Micromonosporales > Micromonosporaceae > Micromonospora > Micromonospora sp. NPDC049060. The sequence goes on along the minus strand of NZ_JBEZEV010000107.1, from coordinate 5,985 downwards.
AGCCGAGCTGGCCGGCCGCTCGGTGGTCTGGGTCAGCGGCGAGCGGGACCCGCTCGGGGCGATCCTGCTGGAGGACCCGGTACGCCCCGACGCGCGCCGCACCGTGCGCCGGCTGCGCGAGGCGGGGCTGCGGCGCATCGTGATGGTCACCGGGGACCGGCCCGACGTCGCCGCCCAGGTGGCGGGGGTGGTGGGCGTGGACGACGTGGTGGCCCGGTGCGCCCCCGCGGAGAAGGCGACCCGCGTACGTGAGGAGGCGCGCCGGGCCGTCACCGTGATGGTCGGCGACGGGGTGAACGACGCCCCCGCCCTCGCCGAGGCGCACGTCGGCGTGGCCATGGGCGCCACCGGGGCGACCGCCTCGGCCGACGTCGCCGACGCGGTGCTCACCGTCGACCGGCTGGACCGGCTCGCCGACGCGGTGGAGATCGCCCGGTACGCCCGCAGGATCGCGGTGCAGAGCGCCAGCGTGGGGATGGGCCTCGCGGTGCTGGCGATGCTGGCCGCGGCCCTGGGCTGGCTCCCGCCGGTCGCCGGGGCGTTCCTCCAGGAGGGCATCGACGTGCTGGTGATCCTCAACGCGCTGCGCGCCCTCGGGGGCGGGCTACGCCGCCGCGACGTGCCGCCGGGCACCCGGGAGCTGCTCGACCGGTACGCGGCCGAACACGGCGGGATCCGCGACGTGCTCGCCGCGCTGACGGACACCGCCGACCTGGTCGCCACCGCGCCGGACGCGCCGCAGTGCCTGCCGACGCTGCGCGAGACGCACCGCCGGCTGGTCGACCAGGTGCTGCCGCACGAGGCGGCCGAGGAGCGCCACCTCTATCCGGCGCTGGCCGACCCGCTGGGCAGCGCCGAGGCCACCTCGACGATGAGCCGCGCCCACGTGGAGATCCGGCGGCTGGTGGACCGGATCGGCGCCCACCTCGCGCAGGCCGGCGACGGCCCGCTGCGCCGGGACCAGCTCACCGACCTGCTCGCCGCCCTCTACGGCCTGGCGGCCATCCTGCGGCTGCACCTCGCCCAGGAGGAGGAGGACTACTTCTCGCTCAGCCCGGCGGAACCGGCCGAGAGCCGCTGAGCGCCCTCGTCGGGACGTCGTGCGTAGCCGGCGGGTGGTGGGGTGCTGCGTGCAAGGAAGGGCCCCCTGCACATCAGAATGCGATAGCAGAGGGCCCTTCCTGACCGCTCAGCGTTCCCGGACCACCGCCACCGGGCAGTGCGCGTGCTGGATGAGCTGCTGGCTGACCGAGCCGAGGAGCATCCCCTTCAGGCCGCCCCGGCCCCGGGTGCCCACCACCACCAGACGCGCGTCGCGGCTCGCGTCGACCAGCAGGGACGCGGCGCTGCCCTCCGTCACCTCCACGGCGACGGCCACGTCGGGGAACGTCGCGCCCCACCGGGCGAGCGGCTCGTCCAGTTCGGCCCGGTCGGCCGCCGTGGCCTCCCGCGCATCGGGGCCCGACGGCGGACGCTGGCCGGTGGGCGGTTGCCAGGCCCGCACCACGTGCAGGGGCACCTGCCGGGCCTCGGCCTGCTCGAACGCGAAGCCCAGCGCCAGCAGCGAAGACTCGGACCCGTCGACGCCGACCGCCACGTGCCCGGTGCGCCCACCGGCGGCCGACTCGCCGCGGATCACCACGACCGGGCAGTGCGCGTGGGCGGTGACGGCCACCGCGGTCGAGCCGACGAGCAGCCCGCCGAAGCCGCCGTGTCCCCGGGTGCCCAGCACCAGCAGGTCCGCCTGCGCCGAACGTTCCTGGAGCACCAACGCGGGCGGCCCGTCGAACACCTCACCCGTGACGGTCAGTTCCGGGTGCGCGGCGGACGCGTCCGCCGCCGCCTTGCGGACCAGCTCCTCGACCTGCTGGCGGGCCGTCTCGTCCGGCCAGATGCCGGGAGCGACGCCGGGACCGATCCAGCCGGCCACGGTGAGCCACTCGAAGACGTACGCCAACCGCACCGGCCGTCCGCTGCGGCCGGCCTCCTCCAGCGCCCACTCCAGCGCGGCGGAGGCGTCGGCGGAGCCGTCGTAGCCGACCAGGATCTCGTTGCCGCTCATCGGGTCCACCTCTCGTTCGCGACTGCGGGGGTCACGAGGTGCCTCCTCGCGCCCGCTGGTGCCGGCCTTTCGTGCGCGACTGCGGGGCTCGCAAGCTCACTCCTCGCGCTCACTGGTCCCCCCGGAGTCCCGGGTCCGTCTCGCGGACCCAGCGCCACTCCGCGACCCGGGGGTCGTCCTCGCCGTGTTCGCGGGTGTAGTCCCGGCAGGACTGGCGCGCGTCGACCATCTCCTGCCGCAGGTGGGCGGCCCGGTCGGCCAGCCCAGGCACCCGGTCGATGACGTCGATGACCAGGTGGAAACGGTCCAGGTCGTTGAGCATCACCATGTCGAACGGCGTGGTGGTGGTGCCCTCCTCCTTGTAGCCGCGTACGTGCAGGTTCTCGTGGTTGGTCCGCCGGTAGGTCAGCCGGTGGATGAGCCACGGATACCCGTGGTACGCGAAGATGACCTGCCTGTCCCGCGTGAAGATCGTGTCGAACTCCTTGTCCGACAGCCCGTGCGGGTGCTCCGTCGGCGGTTGCAGGCGCATCAGGTCGACCACGTTGACGACCCGTACCTTCAGCTCCGGCAGGTGCCGGTGCAGCAGGTCCGCGGCGGCCAGCGTCTCCAGCGTCGGCACGTCCCCGGCACAGGCGAGCACCACGTCCGGCTCGCTGCCGGCGTCCGTGCTGGCCCAGTCCCAGATCCCGATGCCGCGCCGGCAGTGCTGGACGGCCTCGTCCATCGACAGCCAGTTCGGGGCGGGCTGCTTGCCGGCCACCACCACGTTGATGTAGTGCCGGCTGCGCAGGCAGTGGTCCATCGTGGAGAGCAGGGTGTTGGCGTCCGGCGGCAGGTAGACGCGTACCACCTCGGCCTTCTTGTTCATCACGTGGTCGATGAAACCCGGATCCTGGTGGGAGAAGCCGTTGTGGTCCTGCCGCCACACGTGGCTGGAGAGCAGGTAGTTCAGCGAGGCCACCGGCTCGCGCCACGGGATGCCCCGGGTCACCTTCAGCCACTTGGCGTGCTGGTTGACCATGGAGTCGACGATGTGGATGAACGCCTCGTAGCTGGTGAAGATGCCGTGCCGGCCGGTCAGCAGGTAGCCCTCCAGCCAGCCCTGGCAGAGGTGTTCGGAGAGGACCTCCATCACCCGCCCGTCGGCGGAGAGGTGGTCGTCGCCGGGCACGGTGCCGGCCATCCAGGCCCGGCCGGTGACCTCGAACGCCGCGCCGAGCCGGTTCGAGGCCACCTCGTCCGGGCCGAAGAGGCGGAATGTCTGCGGGTTGGCGGTGATCACGTCGCGTACCCACGGGCCGAGGGCCCCGGTCGCGCCGGCCACGGTCTCGCCGGGCCGCTGCACGTCGACGGCGTACTCGCGGAAGTCCGGCAACGCCAGGTCACGCAGCACCGCCCCGCCGTTGGTGACCGGATTGGCGCTCATCCGCCGCTCGCCCCTGGGCGGCAGCGCGGCCAGCTCGGCGACCGGTGCGCCGGTGGCGTCGAAGAGCTCCTCCGGTCGGTAGCTGCGCAGCCAGCGCTCCAGCGCGGCCAGGTGCTCCGGGTTCTTGCGCACCTCGGACAGCGGCACCTGGTGCGCGCGGTAGGTGCCCTCGACCTGTTTGCCGTCGACGTCCCGCGGACCGGTCCAGCCCTTCGGCGTACGCAGGACGATCATCGGCCAGCGGGGGCGCTCGACGGCGCCGCCCGAGCGGGCCCGCCGCTGGATCGTGGCGATCTCGTCCAGCGCCCGGTCCAGCGTGCCGGCGAGCGCCTGGTGCACCGTCGCCGGGTCGTCGCCGGCGACCACGTACGGCTGGTAGCCGAAGCCGCGCATCATGGCGAGGAGGTCGTCCTCGTCGATCCGGTCCAGCATCGTCGGATTGGCGATCTTGTAGCCGTTGAGGTGCAGGATCGGCAGCACCGCGCCGTCGCGGGCCGGGTTGAGGAAGACGTTGGAGAGCCAGCTTCCCGCCAGCGGACCGGTCTCCGCCTCCCCGTCGCCGATGACGCAGGCCACCAGCAGATCCGGGTTGTCGAACGCCGCGCCGTAGGCGTGGCTGAGCGCGTACCCCAGCTCGCCGCCCTCGTGGATCGAACCCGGCACCTCCGCCGCCACGTGGCTGGGGATGCCGCCGGGGAACGAGAACTGGCGGAACAGACCGGCCATGCCGGCCTCGTCGCGGCCGATGTGGTGGTACAGCTCGCTGTAGGTGCCCTCCAGCCAGGTGTTCGCGACGATCGCCGGGCCGCCGTGACCGGGACCGGTGACGAACAGGGCGGACAGGTCACGGGCGACGATGACCCGGTTGAGGTGGGCGTAGAGCAGGTTCAGGCCGGGACTGGTGCCCCAGTGGCCGAGCAGGCGCGGCTTGACGTGTTCGGGGGCCAGCGGCTCGCGCAGCAGCGGATTGTCCAGCAGGTAGATCTGCCCGACGGTCAGGTAGTTCGCCGCCCGCCAGTAAGCGTCCAGCCGGCGCAGCTCGTCATCGGTCAGGGGGCTGTGCAGGTCGAGAGCGGTGTCCATACTGCATGAGCCTCTCGCGGGTAGGGGAATCCTGCATCCTCGGAGCGCGGATTCGTCCGGGCCGGCCCCAGCATCGCCGGTCGACGCCGGTGTGGATCAGGGCCGTTGGTCCCGTGGGCGCTGGGCATCGCGCCCGTGCCCCGAAATCCCCGTCAGCCCGCGCACGACGATCAGCGGCGCGGGGGAGTGGTAGAGCAGCGCCTGACTCACCGCGCCGAGCATGCCCCGCCACGGCTCGTCGCCCCGGGCGGCGACCAGCACCACCTGCGCCGAACGGGACTGCTCCACCAGGACACTGCCGGGATCGCCGCGGATCGTGTGGCACTCCGCGGCCACCGACGGAAACCGGCGCGCCGACCGCGCCACCAACCCGACGAGCAGCTCGGCATCCTCCGCGCCCTGCTCCGACTCGACGACGCGGACCGCCGACAGCCGCGCCTTCCGCCGGGCCGCGCAGTCGAACGCCCACTCCAACGCGGCCTGCGAGCTGTCGGAGCCGTCCACCCCGACCAGCACCGGCCCCTGCGGGGGCGGCTCCCGGCGGACCACCAGCACCGGGCAGCCGGCGCGGGCGGCAAGCTGCACCGTGGGCGTTTCCACCGACACGCACTCGCCGCTGGTCGCCATGCCGCCGTCCCCGACGGCGAGCAGGAACGCCGTCTCCGACCGGCGGACCAGGGTGTCGACGAGGGCACCTTCGACGATCTCGCCGCCCACCGGCAGCCCCGGCTCGACCTCGGCGACGATCTCCGTGGCCCGGGACATCAGTTCCTCGGCGTGCGCGCGTGGCCCCGCGACCGACGGCGCTTGCAGCGCGGCCGTCCAGTTGAACGCGTGCAGTAGACACAGCGGGCGGTTGTGCGCCGCGGCCTCCTGCGCGGCCAGCCTGACCACGGGCAGGTTGCGCTCCGTGCCGAGCCCGACCAGCACCGCCGCGTCGGTGGGTGCGGCCATCCGAATCACCTCCGCAGGCGTCGCGCCCGGCCCTCCTGTCGAGGCTAGTCGGGCCGGTACCACGGTGGGGCGGGATCGCGGGCGACGGTGGGGCGGGGGTTCGGGCTGGGGTGTCCGCGGGGTCGGGCGGTGCTCTTGGCGTGCGGTGGGTGCGGTGCGTCCGGTCTTTGCGGTGCGTGGCCTGATTGGGGTGCGTCGGGTGGCTGTGGTGCGACGGGTGGGTGCGGTGCGTCCGGTCTTTGCGGTGCGACGGGGGGTGTGGTGCGTCGTGATGGGTGTGGTGCGTCGGGTGGTTGCGGTGCGTCGTGGTGGGGGTGGTGCGTCGGGTGGTTGCGGTGTGTCGTGGTGGGTGTGGTGCGTCGGGTGGTTGCGGTGCGTCGTGGTGGGGGTGTGGCCCGCCGTGCCCGGCTCCGGGACGAGCTGCCGCAGTTGATCAACGTGTTGAAGGGCGAGATGT
>NZ_JBEZEV010000106.1:0-20823 GCF_040649055.1 Micromonospora sp. NPDC049060 | reverse complement strand
AGCAGGATGACCACGGCGGTGGCGAAGATGATCAGATCACGCTCGTGCACACGTGTGCCGGTGGGCGTGGTCACCGGCACCGCGAGGGCGGCCGCAGCCCCATCAGCACGACAAGCGTGCCGCGTAGCCCGGCCAGCGCCTCCCACCGGACCAGGGAGGCCGGCGAGTCGGGTGCGACGTGCCCGGAGACCACGGTGAACTCGTGGGCCACCCCCCGATGGGTGACCGGGACGCCCGCCGCGGCCGGAGCCGCGATCGAGCTGGTCACGCCGGGCACCACGGTCACCGGCACGCCGGCCGCCGCGCAGGCCAGCAGCTCCTCGCCGCCCCGGCCGAAGACGTACGGGTCGCCGCCCTTGAGCCGTACCACGAACTTCCCGGCCAGGGCACGATCCACGAGGATCCGGTTGATCTCCTCCTGGCCCCGGGACGGGCCGTACGGGATCTTGGAGGCGTCCACAAGTTCGACGTCGGGACGCAGTTCGTCGAGGAGCAGCCCCGGGACGAGCCGGTCGGCGACCACCACGTCCGCCTCGGTGAGCAGCCGCCAGCCCTTGACGGTGATCAGCTCCGGGTCCCCCGGACCGGCCCCCACCAACGCGACCCGCCCACCCTGCGTGGAAGGAAGGGACCCTTCCTCCACCGCAGGCGTTGACAGGGGCCCCCTCCTTACATCCAGGAGGGCGCGGACGGCGTCGCGGACGGCCATCGCCCGGCGCGGGTCGCCTCCGCCGAGCACCGCCACGGTCACCGGCCCGTGCCGGGTCACCGCCGGCGTCCAGGCGGTGGCGGCGGCCCGGTCGTCGGCGCGTACGCAGAAGATGCGGCGCTCGGCGGCGGCGGCGCTGACCGACGCGGCGGCGAGCGGGTCGTCGACCGCGACCTGGACCAGCCACGCGCCGTCCAGGTCGTCGGGGGCGAACCGGCGCGGCGCCCAGTGCAGCCGTCCGGCGTCGACGTGCGCGCGCAGCGCCGGGGTCAGCTCGGGCGCGACGAGGAAGACGTGCGCCCCGGCGTCGAGCAGGGCCGGCACCCGCCGGGTGGCCACCGCTCCCCCGCCCACCACGACCACCCGGCGGCCGGCGAGCCGCAGGCCGAGCGGGTACGGGTTGCCGCTCACGCCGCCGCCCCGCCCTGCACGCCGGCGGCAGCTGCGGTACGCGACACGCCTGCGGGCCGGTCGGTCCGCTCGCTCCGGTCGCTCACTTCTCGGCCACCCCCGCCGAGTCGAACGTGGCCACCTCGTGCAGCACCCGGACCGCGCCGGTGACCACCGGCAGCGCGAGCAGCGCGCCGGTGCCCTCGCCCAGGCGCAGCCCGAGGTCGATCAGCGGCTCCAGGCCCAGCCGGCGCAGCGCGACCGTGGCCCCCGGCTCGGCGGAGCGGTGCCCGGCCACCATGGCGGCCACGGCGTGCGGCGCGAGGGCCGCCGCGGCGAGGGCCGCCGCGACCGCGATCACCCCGTCCAGCAGCACCGGCGTGCGGCGGGCGGCGGCGCCCAGGATCAGCCCGGCCAGCGCGGCGTGCTCCAGCCCGCCGACGGCGGCCAGCACGCCCAGCGGGTCGGCCGGGTCGGGGGCGTGCCGGCGCAGCGCTGCCCGCACCACGTCGACCTTGCGGGCGTACGTCGGGTCGTCGACCCCGGTGCCCCGGCCCGTCGTCTCCGCCGGGTCGATGCCGGTGAACGCGGCGATCAGGGCGGCGGCCGGCGTGGTGTTGCCGATGCCCATGTCCCCGGTGAGCAGGATGCCGGCGCCCGCGTCGATCAGCTCGTCGGCCACCCGGATGCCGGTCTCGACGGCCGCGCGGGCCTCGTCGCGGGTGAGCGCGGCGGTCACCGCCAGGTCCCGGGTGCCGGGGCGGACGTTCGCCGCCACCAGCCGGGGCGCGTCGCGGGCCGGTGGGGCTCCAACGGCCTCCCCGCCCGGCTCGGCGACCGTGAGCGGGGTGGCCACGCCGACGTCGACCACGGTGACCGAGGCGCCGGCCTGCCGGGCGAACGCGTTGACCACCGCGCCGCCGGCCAGGAAGTTGCCGATCATCTGCGCGGTGACCTCCTGCGGCCAGGGGGTCACCCCCTGGGCGTGCACGCCGTGGTCACCGGCGAAGATCGCGACCGCGGCCGGCTCGGGCAGCGGCGGCGGGCAGTGCCCGGCCAGCCCTGCGAGGCGTACGGCGAGCTCCTCCAGGGCGCCGAGGGAGCCGGCGGGCTTCGTCAGCCGCCCCTGCAACTCCCGGGCGGCGGCCATGGCCGGCTCGTCGGGCGGCCGGATCGCCGCGATCGTGGTCTCCAGCATCACGCCTCCAGGATCTCTGCCAGTACCTCGGTGAACGCGTCGGTGGTGGCCGTGTCGCGCACGGCGATGCGTAGCCAGTCCGGGCCTAGGCCGGGGAACGTGTCGCCCCGGCGTACCGCCCAGCCGCGCTCCCGCAGGGCGACCCGCACGTCGGCGGCCCCGGGGACGTGCACCAGCACGAACGCGCTGGCGGGGCGGCCGGCGACGCGTACGCCGGGCAGGGCCGACAGGCGGGCGACCAGGTGGTCGCGGTCGGCAGCGAGCCGGGCGGCGATGGCGCGCTCGGCCTCGACCGCGACGGGCGTGGCGCAGGCCGACGCGGCGGCCAGGGCGGGGGTGGAGACGGCCCAGAGTGGCTGGACGGCGGCCAGCCGCGCCAGCAGGTCCGCCTCGCCGAGCAGGTAGCCGATGCGCAGGCCGGCCAGGCCCCAGGTCTTGGTGAGGCTGCGGACCACCAGCAGGCCGGGCAGGTCCCGCCTCGCGGCCAGCGACTCCGGTTCGCCGGCCACGCCGGGGGCGACGGTGGTGTCGGCGAACGCCTCGTCGACCACCAGCACCCGGCCGGGTCGGGCCAGGGCGGCCAGGTCGCCGGCGGGGTGCAGCACCGACGTCGGGTTGGTCGGGTTGCCGATCATCACGAGCTCGGCGTCGGCGGGCACCCGGGCCGGGTCGAGCCGGAAGTCGTCGTCCGCGTCGAGCAGCACCCGCTCGACCTGGTGTCCGGCGGCGCGCAACGCCGCCTCGGGCTCGGTGAACTGCGGGTGCACCACCACCGGTCGGCGTACGCCGGCCAGCGCCCGGGCGAGCAGCACGAAGCCCTCGGCCGCGCCGGCGGTCAGCAGCACCTCGGCCGGCGGGCGGCCGTGCCGGGCCGCGACGGCGGCCCGGGCCGGCCCCGGGTCGGGGTACGCGGCGAGGTCGGCGAGCGCGGCGGTGATCGGGTCGGCCAGCCAGTCGGGCATCGCGTCGCGTCGCACGTTGACGGCGAGGTCGACGAGCCCCGGCCCCACCTCGGCGTCGCCGTGGTGGGTGAGGTCGGGTTCGGGGAGGGTCCCGCTCGGCTGACCACGCATGTCCGCGATCCTGCCGGGAAGGTGCCGCGCGGGACAGCGGATCCCGGCGTGGGCCGCATCACCACACGGGCGTTTATGAATATTTCTCAGGTACGAATCGGAAATGTCATAACTTGAGCGTGTGAGCAATCGACCCCTTGCTGCCGCTGGTCGTCTCGTCCCCCTCCTCCGCGCCGGACTGATCGCCGGGATCGTGGTCGCCGCCGTGGCGTACCCCGTGGCCGCCGTCACCGGCCTCGGCGCCAAGGTCACGGCGCACGCCATGGAACACAAGACCCAGATCCTCACCACCGCGCTGCCGGCCGAGACGTCGTACGTCTACGCGCCGGACGGCAAGACCGTGCTGACGATGTTCTACGAGGAGTACCGGCAGTACACGAAGCTTGCCGACATCTCCCCGAACATGCAGCAGGCGATCGTCGCCGCCGAGGACAACCGCTTCTACCAGCACCGCGGCGTCGACCCGAAGGGCGTCGCCCGCGCCTTCGTGGCCAACGCCCGCTCCAGCGGCGTCTCCCAGGGCGCCTCCACGCTCACCATGCAGTACGTGCGGATGGCGCTGCGGGACAGCGCGAAGACGCCGAAGGAGGTGCAGGAGGCCACCCAGCAGACCAGCCTGCGCAAGGTCCGCGAGATGCGGATGGCGATGGACCTGGAGAAGGAACTCAGCAAGGACGACGTCCTGGAGCGCTACCTCAACTCCGCGTACTTCGGGCACCGCGCGTACGGCATCTACGCGGCCAGCGAGATCTTCTTCTCCAAGGCCCCCAAGGACCTCAGCCCCGTCGAGGCGGCCACCCTCGCCGGCCTGGTCAAGTCCCCGTCCGAGTACGACCCGGCCAGCTCCGACCAGAAGGACGCCACCGGCCGACGCAACTACGTGCTCGACCGGATGGCCCAGCTCGGCTACCTCTCGCCGGACGCCGTCACGCAGGCGAAGACCGAGCCGATCCGGCTGAAGCTGACGTACCCGCCGAACGACTGCGCCTCCGTGCCCGAGAAGTGGAACAGCTGGGGCTTCGCCTGCGACTACCTGAAGAACTGGTGGAGCACGCAGCCCGCGTTCGGCGAGAACCGGCTGGAGCGGTTGGACAAGCTGCGCCGGGGCGGCTACCGGATCGTGCTCAGCCTCGACCCCAAGATCCAGGCGGCGGCCGAGCAGAACGTCGGCACCAAGGAGAACACCGGCAGCCCCTTCGCCAACGGCATCGTGGTCTCCGAGCCCGGCACCGGGCGGGTCAAGGCGATGGCGGTGAACCGGACGTACTCGCTGGACCTGAGCGAGAACGGGCAGAGCTCCAACCCCGAGGCCGGGCCGAAGGTCAAGGCCAACTACCCGAACACCGTGGCGCCCCTGCTCGGCGGCGGCGACCTGGCGGGCTACCAGGCCGGCTCGACGTTCAAGATGTTCCCCATGCTGGCCGCGCTCGACGCGGGCATGCCGCTGTCCACCTCGTTCAACGCACCGCACCGGTACCGCTCCGAGGTCTACGACGGCTGGTCGCCGTCCAACGCCAGCGGCGCGATGAGCGGCAACCAGACCATGTGGTCCGGCTTCGGCAAGTCGGTGAACACGTACTTCGTGTGGCTGGAGGAGCAGGTCGGCGCGGACAAGGCGGTCCGCCTGGCCGAGCAGCTCGGGCTGCGTTGGCGCACCGACGTCGACCGGGAGCACGCGTCCCCGGCCAAGGCGAAACAGTGGGGCGCGTTCACCCTCGGCGTCTCCGACGCCACGCCACTGGAGATGGCCAACGCGTACGCCGCGATCGCCGCGGACGGCCGCTACTGCGAGGCGATCCCGGTGCAGGCGATCTACAACCGGGACGGCACGCCGACCACCTGGAAGACCGCCTCCGGGATCGAACGCGAGGTCGCCAAGCCGCGCTGCCGGCAGGTGGTGGACGCCGACGCCGCCCGCGCCGCCACCGACGCCGCCCGCTGCCCGACCGGCGACACCCCGGCCCGCGGCAGCTGCGGCGGCTGGTCGACCGCGGACAGCGTGCGGGGCACCGTCGGCCGCCCGGTGGCCGGCAAGACGGGCACCACCGACAGCACCCGGTCGGCCTGGTTCGTCGGCTACACCCCGGAGCTGGCGGCGGCGAGCTTCATCTCCGACCCGGACAACCCGTTCAACGCGGTCGGCGACGGCCAGTCGCAGATCCCGATCAAGGCGGTGGCGCAGACCCTCCGCGACGGCCTCAAGGGCCAGCCCACCCGCCAGTTCACCCCACCGTCGGACCGCATCGTCGGCTGAGCCGGGCCGCGCGGCCCCCGGTCGCGGCGCCGCCGGGGGCCGGGGGCGGATCAGCGCAGGTCGGCGGAGACGAGGGACCAGACCTCCAGGTCGACCCGGCCGCCCCGGACGAAGCCGGCGTTGCGAAGCAGGCCCTCGTAGCTGAACCCGGCCTTCTCGGCGACCCGGCGGGAGGCCAGGTTGCCGGGCGCGACCCGCAGCTCGACGCGCTGGAAGCCGTGTTCGAGGATCAGCGCGATGGCCAGCGCGTCGACCGCCTCGGCCGCCAGGCCGAAGCCCCGTGCGTGCGCCGCCATCGCGTAGGAGACCTCGGTGCACCGGGCGCCCCAGTCGGTGCGCCGCGTCCACAGGCAGCCCACCACCAGGTCGTCCTCCCGGCGTACCACCGCGTAGTGGTCGCCGTCGCCGCTGTCGCGCCGCTGCCGCGCCAGGTCGGTGCACCAGGCCAGCCCGTCGATCTGACCGGAGGTGTCGGCCAGCGGCAGCCACCGCCGGGTCTGCCGGTCGGCGAAGACCTCGTCGGCCGCCGCCGCGTCGGCCCCGGTCAGCGCGCGTACCTCGGTGCGGGGCGTGGAGACGGTCAGCGCCGGAAAGCGGCGGACCGCCACCTGACCGATCACGCGGGCACCCCGTCGGGCCGGGCGGTCGCGGGGTCGGCCGCCGCCGCCACCGCCGCGTCCACGAGGCGGGCCGCCAGCTGCGGGTACGCCGCCCAGTGCAGGGTGAGCTGCGAGGCGTGCACGCCCCGCCAGACGAAGCCCTCGGGCGCCCCGCCGTCCCAGCTCCACGCCGGCCGTGCCCCGGCGCGCGGGGTGAGCACGCCGCGGTGCTCCTTGTGCCCCGCCACCACCGTGCCCGCCGGCCCCACGAGGCTGTCGGTCAACGCGGTCGCCTGCCGGTAGCCCACCACCAGGCCGTCGCGGCGCGTCCCCACCGCGTCGAGCACGCCGCACATGGGCAGCCCGTCCAGTTCCCGCGCCAGCCAGAGCAGGCCGGCCCCCTCGGCGACGACCGGCCGCCCGGTGCGGGCCAGCTCGGCGACCGCGATGCAGAGCCGACGGTTGGCGGAGAGCAGCTCGGCGTACGACTCGGGCAGCCCGCCGCCGACGACCAGCGCGCCGGTGCCGGCGGGCAGCGCCTCGTCGTGCAGCGGGTCGACCGTCACCACCTCGGCGCCGGCCGCCCGGAGCAGCTCGACGGTCTCGGGGTCGCTGTAGCTGCCGCCCGGCGTCCCGGCGACCGCGACGACCGGGCGCGTACCGGCGTCCTCCCGCCCGGCCTGCGGCGTCCAGGGCGGCGCGGGCAGGGGCGGCGCGGAGCGGGCCAGGGCCAGCAGCCGGTCCAGCTCGACGGTGGCGGCGACCGCCTCGCCGAGCCGGCGGACCGCGCGGGTCGCCTCGTCGGTGCGGGCGAGCGCGGGCACCGCCCCGTAGCGGCGGGCGGGCAGCACGGACGGCAGGTCCTGGCGGCGCAGCGCGCCGTAGACGGGCACGCCGATGTCGTCCAGCGCCGCGCGCAGCAGCTCCTCGTGCCGGGAGGACGCCACCCGGTTGAGGATCACCCCGCCGAGCCAGAGCTGCTCGTCGTACGACCGGAAGCCGTGCACCAGGGCGGCCACCGACTGTCCCGTCGCCGCGACGTCGACCACCAGCACGACCGGGCTGCGCAGCGCGGTGGCCACGGCGGCCGTCGACTCGCTCTCCGGGCGGCCGGCGAGACTGTCGTACAGGCCCATGCTGCCCTGCACCACGGCGAGCCCGGCGCCGGCCGCGCCGTGGCCGACGAGGGGGGCGATCCGGTCGGCGCCGACCAGCCGGGGATCGAGGATCCGACCGGGGCGGCCGGCGGCCAGCCCGAGGTACGCGGCGTCCACGCGGTCGGGGCCGACCTTGAACCCGGCGACGTCGACGCCCCGGTCGGCGAACGCGGCGAGCAGCCCGATCGCCAGCGCGCTCTTGCCGTGGCCGGAGGACGGCGCGCTGAGCACCAGGCGCGGCACGACGGTCATCATCGACTCCCTTGCGGGGCGGCGGGGGGACCTGCGGCGGGCCGACCGCGCGGTCCGCCCGCGTGACGATAGCCGAAGCGGCCGCCGCGCGGACGCCGCCGAACGGGCCCGCCGGCGGTGTCGGGCGTCGCCGGGCGGAGTCGCCGGCACCCCGCCCGGGTCCGCGATGGGGGCTGTCGAAGCGAGTGCCTCCGGTCACAGGGGTAGCCTCGTGGGCGTGTACCGGTTCCTGCTGACGCCGCGCTGGCTGGGCATTCTCGCACTGACCCTGGTCGCCTCGGCGGTGATGGTGCTGCTCGGCAACTGGCAGCTGGACCGCTACCACGGCCGTACGGAGGCCAACGAGCGGATCGACGCCGGCCTGCGGATGGCCCCGGTGCCGCTGCGGGACGTGCTGCCGGCCCCGACGGGCGGCAACGGCACGGCCGGCCCCGCTCCCGTCGCGGAGAAGGCCTGGACGAAGGTCACCGTGACCGGCCGCTACGACCCGGCGAACGTGGTCCTGGTCCGGGGCCGCTCGGTGGACCGCACGGTCGGCTTCGAGGTGGTCACCCCGCTCGTGCTGGCCGACGGCACGGCCGTGCTGGTGGACCGGGGCTGGATCCCGCCGGCCCGGGGCGGCGACGCGACCGTCCAGCCGGAGGTGCCGGCCCTCCCGCCCGGCGAGGTCACCGTGACGGGGCGGGTGCACCTGAGCGAGAGCGGCTCGGTCGCCGTGACCCGGCGTGACGGCAAGCTGGAGACCCGGCGGATCGGCGTGCCCCGGCTGGCCCGGGAGCTGCCCTACCCCGTGCACGGCGCGTACCTGCTGCTCGACGAGCAGACCCCGGCGGCCGACCCCGCGTTCAAGGACGTGCCGGTCGGATACAACAACAACTGGCAGAACTTCGGCTACGTCGTGCAGTGGTGGATCTTCGCCGCGATGACCCTGTTCGGCTACGGCTGGGTGGCCCGCCGGGAGGCCCGTCGGCTGGCGGGCGTGGGACCGCGGCAGCCCGTCGACCGGGCCGCCGAGCCCGCGCCGCAGGGCGCCGCCTGACCCGCCCCGCCAACCCCGCTCAGCCGGTGACGCGGCCGGCGTGGATGGCGCGTACGGCGTCGATGGTGTCGGCCTCCGCCGCCGTCTTGTCGTCGCGGTAGCGCACCACGCGGGCGAAGCGCAGCGCCATCCCGCCCGGGTAGCGGGAGCTGGTCTGCACCCCGTCGAAGGCGATCTCGACCACCTGCTCGGGGCGGACCCGCACCTCCCAGTCGCCGTGCTCGACGGCGAGGGCGAGGAAGCGCTCGGTCTGCCAGCGCAGCAGCTCGTCGGTGAGGCCCTTGAACGTCTTGCCGAGCATGACGAAGTCGCCGGTGCGCGGGTCGCGGGCGCCGAGGTGCAGGTTGGACAGCCAGCCCTCCCGCCGGCCGCTGCCCCACTCGACCGCGATCACCACCAGGTCGAGGGTGTGCCGGGGCTTCACCTTCACCCAGGCGGATCCCCGCCGGCCGGCGTCGTAGGGTGCGTCGGGCGCCTTCACCACCACCCCCTCCTGGCCGGCGTCGATGGCGGCGGCGAACGCCTCGCCGGCCCGCTCCGGGCCGTCGACCTCCACCCGGCCGACGACGAGCGAGGGGTCGACCGCGGCGTCGAGCGCGGCCCAGCGCTCCCGGCCGGGCCTGTCGATCAGGTCGTCGCCGTCGAGGTGCAGCAGGTCGAAGAAGTACGGCGTCAGCACGGTCGCGCCCGTCGTCCCGGCGGCGGCCACGGCCGGGGCGACCGGGGCGGCGCCGGTGCTGCTCGGCGTGGTGCGCCGCGCCGCCCGGCTCGACGTCTGCTGGAAGGGCAGCGGGCGGCCCGTCTCGTCGAGCCCGATCGCCTCCCCGTCGAGCACCAGCTCGCGGGCGGGCAGCGCCCGCACGGCGGCGACCACCTCCGGCACCCGGGCGGTGATGTCGTCCAGGCTGCGGGTGAACACGGCGATGTCGTCGCCGGAGCGGTGCACCTGGATCCGGATGCCGTCGAGCTTGACGTCGACCACGGCGGGGGTGCCCGTGGCCGCGAGCGCCTCGTCCACCGAGGGCGCGCTCTGGGCCAGCATCGGCGCGAGCGGGCGGCCGACCTGGAGGCCGAAGGCGCCCAGTGCCGCCGCGCCTCCGTCGAGCGCGGCGACCGCGACCGCGCGCAGGTCACCGGCGAGCAGCAACGCCCGGCGTACGGCGACGAGCGGCACGTCGGCCGCCCGGGCCACCGCGTCGGCGAGCAGCCCCGCCTGCGCGCCCTGGCGCAGCTCACCGCTGAACAGGCCGGTCAGTAGCCGCTGCTCATCGGCGGTGGCGGCGGAGTAGAGCGCGCCCAGCAGCGCCCGGCGGCGGGCCTGGGAACCCGGCCCGTGCACGGACGCGACCTCGTCGATGGCCGCGTCGACGGCGGCGACGGTCAGGGTCGGCTCGACGGCCGGCGGCGGCAGGTCACGCAGGCTCGCCCAGCCGACCCCGGTCTGCCGCTGGCGCAGCTCGCCGGCCAGCCAGCCGGCGCCCGCCGGGACCTCGGACGGGTCGAGCGCCCGCAACGCGGCAGCGAGCAGCTCCACCTTGGTCCGCCGGGCCCGGGTGGCGCCGACGGCGGCGGAGGTGGCTGCCAGGTCGAGGAACCGCACGGCTCCATCCTGCCAGCCACCCCCGACACGACCCCGGGCATTGCCGTGCCCGGGCGCCGGAAACCCTGCGCCCGCCGGGGTGGCAGGTCAGGCCGAGACGGGTTCCTCGATGCGCAGGCCGCGGGCGCGGATCTCCTCGGCGACCCGGGAGAGCACCGTGTCGAGAGCGACAAGCGCGGCGGACAGGTCGCCGAGCTGTTCCTTGAGCGTGTCCTCGGACCACGCGGAGACGTCGACGTCCCCCAGGGCGCTGACGGCGGCCTCGAGCCGGCCCATCACCTCATTCGTACGCATGTTCGAGAGGCTATAACAACCCGACCGGCGACACACCGCAAACTCCCACATCGACCCCGAAGTTACGGTTCCGACACCTAACGCCCGTCGACGCCCACCTCGGCGACCTTCTTCAGCAGCAGCGCCTCGGCCAGGCAGACCCGGGCGAACTCCCCGAGGTGCAGGCTCTCGTTCGGGCCGTGCGCCCGGGCCTGCGGGTCCTCCACGCCGGTCACCAGGATCGCCGCGCGCGGGAACATCTCCTGGAAGGTGGCGATGAACGGGATCGAACCGCCGATGCCGAGGTCCACCGGGTCGGTGCCGTCCCAGGCGGTCCGGAACGCCGAACGGGCCGCGTCGAACATCGGCCCGGACGCGTCGATGACGCACGGCGCGCCGTCGTGCTCGAAGGTGACGCTGACCCGCGCGCCCCACGGGGCGTGCTTCTCCAGGTGGGCGCGCAGGGCCGCGTACGCCCGCTTCGGGTCGTCGCCCGGCGCCAGCCGTACGCTCAGCTTGGCCCTGGCCGCCGGCACCAGGGCGTTCGGCGCCTCGGCGGTGGACGGGGCGTCGATGCCGAGCACCGCGAGGGCCGGCTTGGTCCAGAGCCGCTCGGTGATCCGTCCGGTGCCGATGAGGCTGACGCCCTCGGCCAGCCCCGCCTCGGCGCGGAACCGGTCCTCCGGGTAGTCGACGCTCGCGCCCTCCCGGGCGACCAGCCCGTCGACGGCCACGTCCCCCGCCTCGGTGTGCAGGGTGGCCAGCAACCGTGCCAGGGCGGTCAGCGCGTCCGGCACGGGACCGCCGTAGACGCCGCTGTGCACGGCGTGGTCGAGGGTGCGCACCTCCACGAAGCAGTTGACGATGCCGCGCAGGGACGTGGTCAGCGCCGGTACGCCGATGTCCCAGTTGGTGGAGTCGGCGATCACGATGACGTCCGAGGCGATCTCGTCGCGGTGCTCGGCGAGCAGCCGCTCCAACGAGTCGGAGCCGTACTCCTCCTCGCCCTCGACGAAGAGCACCACGCCGACCGGCAACGCGTCACCGTACGCGCGCAGCGCCGCCACGTGCGCCATGATGCCGGCCTTGTCGTCGGCGGCGCCCCGGCCGTAGAGCCGGCCGTTGCGCTCCACCGGCTCGAACGGGTCCGACTCCCACAGCGTCAGGTCGCCGACCGGCTGCACGTCGTGGTGGGCGTAGAGCAGCACCGTCGGCGCCCCGGGCGGGGCCGCCTTCCGCCCGATCACGGCCGGCTGGCCGCCGGAGCGCACGATCTTGACATCGAGACCGCAGCCGCGCACCAGCTCGGCCACCGCCTCGGCGGAACGCTCCACGTGCGAGTGGTCGAAGCCCTCGAACGCGACGCCGGGAATGCGGACGAGGCGTTCCAGGTCGGCGCGGACGCCGGGCAGCTCCCGCTCGACGGCGGCCCGGATCTCGGACTCGGACATGAGGGGTGTGGTCATGACCGGCATCGTATGCCGGCCTTACCGACCATCCCATCCCGCCCGAGGCCGGAGTGACGATCCGGTCCCGGCCGGCCCGACCGCTCAGCGGCGGCGCACGTAGTAGCGGTCGGCGTCGTGCGGCAGGCCCGGGGCGCCGTCGACCACCAGGTCCGCGCGCGCCTCGGTGCCGTCGGCGGCGAAGTGCGACCGCTCCCCGAGGTGCCAGCGACGCAGCTCCGGCAGGATCTCCGGACCGTCGCGCTCGATCGCCCGGGCCAGCCGCAACGGTGCCGGGGCGGTGACGAAGACGGCCAGGGTCAGGTCCGCGGTGGCGGCGGCCCGCGCCGCGCTCACCCCCTCGACGAGGAGCACCGGCGCGACCGGGACCGGCACCGGGCGCGGCAGGAAGGCCCGCCGGACCCAGCTGAACCGGCGGTACGCCCCCGGCCGACCGGCCCGCAGCGGCCCGAGCACCCACTCCTCCAGCCGGGGCCAGAAGGTCAGCTGGTCGTCCCAGCCGTCGAGCAGGTCGTCGGTGTGCACCACCGGCGCCGGACTGCCGCCGGGCAGGGCGGCGAGGGCGTCCGCGAGCCGCGCCGCGAACGCGCTCTTGCCCGCGCCGCTCGGCCCGTCCACCGCCACCAGCCGGGTCCGCCCCAACCGCGCCGGCCCGGCCAGCACCCGCCGGGCCAGCCGGTCGTACGCCTCGACCACCGCCACCGCCACGTGCCCGACGGTAGCCAGGCCGGTCCCCCCGCCACGGAGCGGGCCTGCGGTGGCGGGAGGCGTCGGCGTCGGCGTCGGCGTCGGCGTCGGCGGGCGACGGTAACCCGGGCCGGTCCCCTGTCACGGAGCGGCCTGCGGTGGCGGGAGGCGCCGGCGCCGGCGGGCCGCGCGGGACGCTCCGATCGGGGGTCGCCCGAACGAGCGTTCGTCGGGTGCGGCGGGGCGTTCCGCGGGCGGACCGCGCGACGGGGCGGGATGATCTGCTGGTGTCCCACAGCGTGATGAGTCCGGGCGTAGACGCCCTCCTGGAACAGGCCCGCGCCGGGGTACGCCGGCTGACCCCGCACCAGACCGTCGAGGCGGTCCGTACCGGGGCGTTGCTGATCGACACCCGCACCGACACGCAGCGGCAGGAGCAGGGCGACCTGCCCGGCGCCATCGTGATCGACCGGACGGTGCTGGAGTGGCGACTCGACCCGGCCAGCGCGTGGCGGATCCCGGAGGCCACGGCGTACGACCAGCGGATCGTGGTGGTGTGCCGCCAGGGCTACAGCTCCAGCCTCGCGGTCGCGAGCCTGCGGGCGCTCGGGCTGCACCTCGCGACCGACATGATCGGCGGCGTACAGGCCTGGCGCGAGGCGGGGCTGCCCATGTCCGACCGCCCCGCCGACATCCGCCCCTGACCGAGGGCCTCCCCGGCCCCGCCCCGCAGCCCGTCCCCCGCAGCCCGTCCCCCGCAGTCCGCCCCGCAGCCCACAGCCCGCCGCCTGCCGCCCGCCGCCCGCCGCCGAGGCGATGATCAAGAGGTTTGCGCCCTGATTCGAGCCTCCGCAAGACACAAACTTCTTGATCACCCCCGCGAGACGTGGCACGCGGGCGGGGTGCGGTGGGCGGGGTGCGGTGGGCGGGGTGCGGTGGGCGGGGTGCGGATGGGCATTGGCAGGGCAGGGGTTGGCAGGCGGAGGTGGTGGTCGGGGGTGGTGGTCGAGGAGCCCTGAGGTTCGGTCAGGGGGTTTCCGGGGCTCCGGGTGGGATGAAGGGGAGGCCGGCGGGCGGGCCGGACTCGACGAGGCGCCAGAGGGCGTTGGTGTCGAGGTGCTCTTCGACCAGGTCGCCGAGCAGGTCCAGGGAGCGCTCGCGGGCGGCGGCGAAGGCGGTGTCGGGGGCCACCGTGAAGCCGGTCCGGCCGGCGAGCGGGGCCACCTCGGTCAGGAACCGGCGGCGGAACCCGTCGGACTCGAAGGCGCCGTGCCAGTGGGTGCCGTGCACGGCGCCGACCACGGCTCCCTCGCCGCTGCCGTCCGCGCAGGTCAGCAGCGGGGTCAGCGCCGGGTCGGCGTGTGAGACGTACCCGTGGTGGATCTCGTAGCCCTGGACCGGGACGTCGCCGCCAACGGTGCCAATCGACTGCCGGACGGTCTTGCGCGGGTCGAAGGTGACCTCGATCGGCAGCAGGCCCAGCCCCGGCACGCTGCCCTGCCGGCTCTCCACCGGGTCGTGGATCGCCCGGGCCAGCATCTGGAAGCCGCCGCAGAGGCCGAGCAGCGGCTTGCCGGCCGCCGCGTGCGCCAGGACGGCGTCGGCCAGGCCGGTCTGCCGCAGCCAGGCCAGGTCGGCCACCGTCGACTTCGAGCCGGGCAGCACGACCAGGTCGGCGGCGGCCAGTTCGGCCGGCTCGACGGTCAGCCGGACCCGCACGCCCGGCTCGGTGGCGAGCGCCTCGACGTCGGTGGCGTTGGAGATCCGGGGCAGCCGGACGACGGCCACGTCCAGCCAGTCGGTGCCGCGCGGGGCGGCCGGCCGGCCGAGCACCCGGCCGTACGCGAGCGAGTCCTCCGCGTCGAGCCAGAGGTCGAGCGCCCAGGGCAGCACCCCGTACGTCGGCCGGCCGGTGACCTGGCGCAGCATGTCCAGCCCCGGCCGGAGGAGCCCGAGGTCGCCCCGGAACTTGTTGATCACGAAGCCGGCGATCAGCGCCTGGTCGGCCGGGTCCAGCAGGGCGAGGGTGCCGAACATCGAGGCGAAGACCCCGCCCCGGTCGATGTCGCCGACCACGATCGTGGGCAGGCCGGCGTGCCGGGCCAGGCCCATGTTCACGTAGTCGCCGGCCCGCAGGTTGATCTCCGCGGGGCTGCCGGCGCCCTCGCAGATCACCACGTCGTACGCGGACCGCAGCTCGGCGAGCGCCGCGTACGCGGTCTCGGCGAGCCGGGGACGCAGCTCGCGGAAGTTGCCCGCGGTGACCGTGTCGACGGCCTCGCCGAGCAGCACCACCTGGCTGGCCAGGTCGCTGCCGGGCTTGAGCAGCACCGGGTTGAACCGCAGGTCGGGGGCGAGACCGCAGGCGGCGGCCTGCATCGCCTGCGCCCGCCCGATCTCGCCGCCCCGACCGTCCGGGCCGACGACGACGGCGGAGTTGTTGGACATGTTCTGCGCCTTGAACGGCGCCACCTTCACGCCCCGGCGGTGCAGCCAGCGGCAGATGCCGGCGGTGAGCACGCTCTTGCCGGCGTCGGAGGTGGTGCCGGCGACCAGCAGGCCACCGCTCACCGGCGCCCCTCCCGCCCGGCGGCGGCGCTCCGCTGCGCGACCCGGCGGCCGACGGCGCCCACCAGCCGGCCGAGGGTCAGCGGGTACGTGGCGGCCAGCCCGAGCGCGGCCAGCCCGACCGCACCCGAGATCCGGGCGGCCCGCTTGAGGTGCCGCGCCTCCGGTCGGGGGCCGTCGCCGAGGAACGGGCGCACCTCGGAGCGCCCGAAGTAGACGTTGCGCCCGCCCAGCCGTACGCCGAGGGCGCCGGCCATCGCCGCCTCGCACTGCCCGGCGTTCGGGCTGGGGTGGTCGTTGCGGTCCCGGCGCCACACGCGCCACGCCCGGTCCCGGTCGCCGTGCGCGGTCGGCGCGACCGCGACGGTGAGCAGGCCCGTCAGCCGCGCGGGCACCAGGTTGAGCAGGTCGTCGAGGCGGGCGGCGGGGGTGCCGAACCGGGCGTACCGCGGCGAGCGGTGGCCCACCATCGCGTCGAGGGTGTTCGCCGCGCGGTACCCGAGCAGGCCGGGCAGCCCCGCGACGGCGCCCCACAGCAGCGGGGCGACGACGGCGTCCGAGGTGTTCTCGGCGAGCGACTCCACGGTGGCGCGGGCCAGCTCGGGCTCGTCGAGCGCGGACGGGTCCCGGCCGCAGAGGTGGCCGAGCCGCTGCCGGGCGGCCGGGAGGTCGCCGGCGCGCAGCGCACGCCCCATGACGGTGGCCTCTTGTCGTAGTGTGCGCCCGCCCAGCACCGTCCAGGTGCCGGCGGCGACCAGGACGGCGCGGGCCACCGGCCGGCGCCGGGTGGCGACGGTGGCGGCCACGCCGAGCAGCACCGGCGCGCCGACCGCCAGCGCGGTGAACGCCGTTCCGGCAAGCCGGTCCGGGCGGTACGTCCGCCGCTCCAGTGCCCCGGCGGCGCGACCGAAGCCGGCCACGGGGTGGTACCGGCGGGGGTCTCCGAGGAGCGCGTCGAGGGCGTACCCCGCGACCAGTCCCGCCGCGGTCGCCACCGGCGTCGCCTGTCGCACCCGTCACCACCTCCGGCCGGCCAGCCTAGCCGAGCACCCGGCCGGCCTCCGGCACGTCCGCGGCGCATGCCGCCGACGGGGTGACCGCACGCCGCCCGGCGGCACGCGGGGTGACGCCGGTGCTGCCGACGCCACCCCGCCCCCGTCGTGCCGCCCGCGACCGGTCACGCGGGCTGCGGCACCCGCCCCCGGCCCCGGCGGCCACGGCCGGCCGGCGAGACGCCCGGCTCGGCCTCCTCGGACGACGGGCCCGACTCCCCCACGGCCACGTCGCCCCGACCACCCCGGGCACCGGGGACGTCCTCCGGCGGGTCGGTCACCGGCGTCGGGCCGTCGGCCTCCGGCTCCGGCCGGTCGGGCTCCCCGCCGTGGGGGTCGTCCGCCGGGTCGTCGAAGGGGTCGAGCGAGCCGTCGACGGCGGCGTCGGCCGGCAGCCCGCGGCCGGCGGGGTACGCGCCGAAGTCGGGCTCGAAGTCGTCGTCGAGCGGACGGCGGTCCGGCAGGACCGGGGCCTCCTCGTCGGGCACCGGCTCGGTCGCCTCGCCGTGCACCCGGTTCTCGGCCTCGGCGTCCTCGACGATGCTGGTCGTCATCGTCGGCCGGTTGCGCTGGAACCGGCTGCGGCCCCGCGACAGGTCGTGGCCGACGGCGACCGCCTCCAGCTCGTAGAGCGAGCGGTGGTTGCCGGCGTCGTCCGTCCAGTCGCGGGTGTAGAGCCGGCCGCAGACCACCACCGGGTCGCCGACCATCACCGAGGCGGCCACCCCCTCGGCGAGCTTGCGCCAGCAGTTGACCCGGACGCGCAGGCTGTTGCCGTCGACCCAGCGCCCGCTGTCGCGGTCGAGCCGGCGGGCGGTCGAGGCGACCTTGAAGTTGGCCACCAGGGTGTTGCTCTGGGTGGTGCGGCGCCACTCCGGCGCGGTCAGCACGTTGCCCACGATCGTGACGTAGGTGTCGAACATCGTCCCTCCAGGGGGAGATCGGGCTTGCCATCGCGAGTCGACTCGGTGCCGAGCCTGGGCCCTCGGCGGAGGCGCCGCCAGCACCGCGCCCCCGCCTGTGGACAACCGGACCGCCTGTGGACAAAGACCTGATCAAGGTCCCGGTGTGCTAGGGCCGGGCGACCCTGGGGAGCCCGCGCGACCGGCTCGATGATCGGAAGGTGGGGCCGCGCTTCCGGCACCGCCACGGGCGGGGCGACATGTCACGTTCCGGACGGAGCCCGGCGGGGTATGGATTCGATCAACCGCACCGCCGACAGCACGACGAACGAGAGGTCAGCGATCATGAAGATGACCAGCACCGCAGCCGCCATCGTCTCCGGCGAGGTGCGGCGATGAGCGCCGTCGCCAACCCGGCCACCGTGGCGGAGTGCCTGCGGGTCGGCGCGGGGTTCTCCCAGGGCGACCGGAACTGGATCGCGGAGCAGTTCGCCACGCTCGACTCCCGGCTGGCCGGGTTCCACGCCGACGCCACCGAGCTGGAGGTGTCGGTCAAGGACCGGGAGGCCAGGGGCCAGAAGGTCACCCTGGAGTGCTGGATCGCCGGTCGCCAGAAGATCGTCACCACCTCCGCCGAGGAGGACCTGCACGCCGCGCTCAACGACGTCCGGGACGACCTGCGGCGGCGGCTCAACGACTCGAAGACGAAGCAGGAGCCGCGGCACAACAAGCACCTGCGCGACGTACCCCCGCCGGTCGTCGAGGTCGAGCCCGACACCGACCCGGCCCGCGCCGAGGCCGAGACCGTCTGACGCGTACGCCGAGGCCCCGTCCGCCGGGTGCGGGCGGGCGGGGCCGGGCGGCACCCAGGGCTACCGTCCGGTAGCTTCCCGGCGTACCGTCGCGGTCGTGGAACCGGACGTGCTGGGCCCGCCGTACGAGCGGCAGACGATCGACCTGGGCACCGACGACGAGGGGCCGGTGGTCGCCACCCTGGTCCGTCGCCGGGCCGACCGCCCGACGGGGCGGGCCGTGCTCTACGTGCACGGCTTCACCGACTACTTCTTCCAGGGCCACCTCGGTGACTTCTTCGCCGAGCGGGGCTGGGACTTCTACGCCCTCGACCTGCGCAAGTACGGACGCAGCCTGCGGCCCCACCAGACGCCGAACTTCTGCCGCGACCTCAGCGACTACTTCCCCGAGCTGGACGCCGCCGCGCGCATCATCCGCGAGGACGACGGGCACGACACGCTGCTCGCGATGGGCCACTCCACCGGCGGGCTGATCATGCCGCTCTGGGCGCACGCCCGCCGCGACGCCGGGATCATCGACGGCCTCTTCCTGAACAGCCCCTTCTTCGACATCAACGCCCCCTGGCTGGTACGCCGCCCCCTCGCCGCCGCCGTCGGCCGGCTGGGCCGCCGGGCGCCGCGCCGGGTGCTGCCGTTCGGGCTGGGCACGGTCTACAGCGAGAGCATCCACGCGGAGCACCACGGCGAGTGGAACTACGACCTGACCTGGAAGCCGCTCGCCGGGTTCCCCGTGCGGGCCGGCTGGCTGAACGCCATCCGCAGCGCCCAGCGGCAGCTCCGCGCCGGCCTGGACATCCAGGTGCCGGTGCTGCTCGCCTGCTCGACCCGCTCGTTCAGGGGAAAGAAGTGGCACGAGTCGGCGGCCCTCGCCGACGCCGTCCTGGACGTCGAGCACATGGTCCGCTGGGCGCCCCGACTCGGCCGGCACGTCACCGTGGCGCGCTTCGACGGCGGGATGCACGACCTCACGCTCTCCGGCACAGCCGTACGGGAGAAGGTCTTCCAGGAGGTCGGACGCTGGGCCGACGCGTTCTTCGACGCCGGGCCGACGGTCCGCGCCGGGGAGCGCCCACCGGCGAGCCGGCTGCCGGCGGACGACGCCGACCCAGCCGGTGCCCCCACGCAGGGCGGCTGAGCGCAGGTCGCCCGCCCGCCGCGCGTCGCCGGCCTCACGCCGCGTCGACGGCCTCGCGGATGCGGTCGAAGGTGGCCAGCGGGTGGCCGCCGTCGCGGGCCGGCAGCACCAGGCCCAGGCAGCGCAGCCCCACCTCGCCGTCGCCGCCGGCCTGCACGCCGAACACCGGCGCCCCCACGTAGCCGGTCGGCAGCTCCGCCATGAGCCGAACGGCGTCGCCCACGCGCGCCACCCGCTCGATCGCCACCTCCAGCGGCCGGGCGCCGCCCGCGCCGACGCCGTGGGCGAGCACCACGGCGGAACCCGGCTCCACGCCGATCCGGGCGATCGCGTCCCGATCGGCCGCGATCGGATCCGGCACCTGCTGGGTACGCCACCGCCAGCCCGCTCCGGCGGCGTGCTCGTGCAGGCCGCCGGTGGGCAGGACGGCGACGCCGACGTCCTCGTGGTGCCGCCACCCGTCGGCGAGGTCGGGCAGGGCGACGGCGTCGGCGGCCACCCCGGCCGGCTCGGTCACGCTCGCCCGCAGCCCGATCTCCCCCGCCCCGGACCGGGTGAGCGCGTCAGCGGTCAGCAGGTACTCGCGCCCCTGCCCGGTGAAGAGGAACGCGGTCCCCTCGCCCCGGTCGCCGTCCCCCGCCCCGGCGTCGGCCCGGCGGATGGGCAGGATCGCGCGGCCGAGGAGTTGACACAACTCGTACGCGACGTCGTTCTCGGTCTCCGGATCAAGCAGCACCAGCCGAGGGTACGACCCGACGGTCCCGGGCCGCGCGGATGCCGGAACAGGGGTGACCGGCACCGGAGTCGCATGCGACCCTCTTGTGCGACGTGAGACGCGACCACCCGTTCCACCGGTCACCCGGTGGACGGCGGTACCCTTCTCGCGCGACACGCACGCGCGCGCCCGTAGCTCAGCGGATAGAGCAGGGGACTTCTAATCCCAAGGCCGCAGGTTCGAATCCTGCCGGGCGCACCACAATCGCAGCAGTTCAGCGGCTTCCCGCTTGCCGCCGGAACGATCACCGCGCCCCCGCACAGCCAAGTCATCCGAAGAGGTGCTTCGCAGCCTCGTCCACGGCTGCCCGCTCGATCTCCAGCAGGACATGAGCGTAGGTGTTCATCGTCGGCCCGATCTGGCTGTGCCCGAGCACCTTCACGGTTCGGGGCGAGGCACAGCAGACGAGCAGGAACGTCGCGCAGGCGTGCCGCAGGTCGTGCAGCCGCAGCCGGTCGAGGCCGGCCGCCGCCGCTCCCCCGCCGCCAACCGGTCCGCGGCTTGCTGGCGGCGATGCGCTCGGAACAGGGCGAGAGTCTGCGCCGGCACCGGCACTGTCCGCCGAGACCGCTCCGTCTTGGGTGCGACGAGTTGCAACCGGCCCTCGGCCCGCTGAACGGTTTGCCGAACGCTCAGGGTGCCGGGCGCGACGCTCAACCTGACGCATAGCCGGCGGACGAACCGACTTCGCGGCGTTGCGGCGCACCAGCTCCTCCCGCTCCGCGTCACCGAGCGAGTTCCGGATCAAGGCGGCCCGCAAGCGGGCCGCGCCGGCCCCGGCCCCGCCGGGGGGCGGCCACCCGCCGGGCTAGGCCGCGCGGGGCCGGGCCGCGGAGGGGCGGCAGGATGAGGAGGCCGGGGGGGGGGGGGCCCCCGCCCCCC